>DASQRJ010000343.1:0-9365 GCA_035642955.1 Acidobacteriaceae bacterium | reverse complement strand
CTTGTCCCCCTTGATGAACATCACCTTCGTCGCGCGCGTGGAGAAGATCGTCTGCAGCCTTCCCGCCAGGTCGGACTTCTGCACATCGGTCTCGTTGATCTTGTAGGCCGGCTGACCGCCATTGCCGTGCAGGATCGACACCACGATGGCCGTGTCGTTTTCCTTTGGCGGCTCCTTGGTCTTCGGCGGCTGCGGTACCAGCGCCTCCAGCCCATGGGGCGTGACTGGCGTAATGGCCATGAAGATGATCAACAGCACCAGAAGAATGTCGATCATCGGGGTTACGTTGATATCGGAGGAAAGGCCTCCGCCGCCGCCTGTTGAGAATGCCATGAGACAATTCCTCGCTTCTTCAAACCCTGCCAAGCGGCAGGGGCGCTTTTACTGGATACCGCCTGCGGTTCCATTGTTTGGCTGGTCCGTCAATACGCCCAGCGTATCCGTACCGGATGTCCGGATGTTGTCGATGGCGTCCATCACCACCCCATAGTTCGCCCGTGTATCCGCTCGCAGATAGACCTCTTTATTGGTTTTGTTCTGCAGCATGTCGGTGATCTTGGGACCTAAATCGGCGGATGACATCTGGTTGGCTCCCAGAAACACGCGACCGTCGCGTGTGATCGCCACCACCACGGAATCTTCGTGGTCGGCATCCGGCATCGGCGTCGCATCGATGCTTTTTGTCAGATCGACATTGACCTTGTTCTGCACCATAGGCGTGATGACCATGAAGATGATCAGCAGCACCAGCATCACGTCCACCATCGGGGTGACGTTGATGTTGGAGTTGACCTTGGAGCCTTCGTTTCGAACTGCAAGTGCCATATATGCTCCCTGGATTGCTCCCCGGTCGAGCGGGATCGTACTCGGAATACGGCCGTCCACTTGTCCATCTGCGGGAAGGAGGGTGGCGGGTTTGTTGCCCCCGCCACATTTCGATTCGCGCTCGGACGGTGCCGCAGGCGGCCTATTTTTAGCGGCGCTGCGACTGCTTAATGAAGTAATCCACCAGCTCGCTTGAGGAGTTGTCCATCTCGACGTCGAAGGCCTCAACCTTGTTGGTGAAGTAGTTAAACAACATCACGGCCGGGATTGCGACCAGCAGGCCGAATGCAGTCGTCACCAGTGCCTCCGAGATACCGCCTGCAATGGCGCCGATACCGGCCGACTTCTGCGTGGCGATCTGCTGGAAGGCGTTCAAGATACCGACCACCGTACCGAACAGGCCAATGAAGGGCGCGGTGGAACCGATGGTCGCCAGGCCGCCCAGGCCGCGCTTCAGCTTGGCATGGACGATGGCCTCGGCGCGCTCCAGTGCCCGCTTGCTGGATTCAATCTGGTCTTCGGTAATGGCTCCGCCATTGCCGTAGCTGCGGAACTCCTGCAGACCAGCAGTGACAACCTCGGCCAGATGCGACTTCTTGTTGCGATCTGCCACCTTCACCGCTTCGTCCAGCTTGCCTTCGCGCAGCGCGCCGGCAACCTTCGGAGCGAATTCACGCGACTGCTTGCGGGCAGCGTTGAAGTAGATGGCGCGGTCGATGATCACGGCAAGTGACCAGATCGACATAATGAAGAGAATAACCACCACGGCCTTGGCCGGAATGCCCATTCTCGACCACATCTCAGGCAAGCTGAAGCCGACGGTGCCACCCTGGTCCTGAAACCACAAACCAAGGTTCGAAATGTGAGGGGTTACGTGAGTGAGCTGAGCGAGAATCACTGAATCTTTCCTCCTGGATAGTACAAAAGCTAATAACTAAGTCGCTTGGAGATCGCGGTGTTGTCGTAAGCACCCCGATGCTATCACTGGCGCCTTCGCGCACCGTATGACACGAAGATGCCAGTTGGTGGATGGTCATCCCCCTCGCCGGAGGGAGATGCCGGCAGATCAGCCGCCGAGGTTGAACACCACGTTCACCGTGGTCTCGACCTCAACCGGTTCGCCGTTCAAATCATAAGGTTTGTATCTCCAGGTCCGCACTGCTTCCAGGGCCGATTGGGTAAGCATCGGAGGCCCGCTGATGACGCGAAGATTCTCGATGGAGCCCGTCTTCGAGATCGTTGCCTGAAGCACTACCGTGCCGGAGATGCGTGCCGCGCGGGCGATCGCAGGATAGGTCGGATTCGTGCCGCCAACCTTCAGACCGGCGATGACACCGGAGGAGATGGCGATCTTCTTCGGCGTCGCGGCTTTCACTACGGGTGCCGGAGCATTGCCTATACCGCCCAGGATGCCGCCAATCGCGCCGCCACCGATGCCTTCCATGCCGGCCACGCCGGCATTTGTCGGCGGCGGCGGTTCCTCCTTCACTTGCTTGATCACGTGCGGGATCTTGCTCGGCGCCTGGAACGGATCGACCGTCTGCACGTGAACCTTTGGCTGCGGCGCCTGCGGCGGTGGCGGCGGCGGCGGGGGTGGCGGTGGCGGCGGGGCCACCAGCAGCGTGGCCATCATGTTCCTCGGCAGTGACTCAAGATGCATCAGCGGCCACAGGATAAGTCCCACCACCACTGCGCAGTTCACCACCAACGCAAGGATCGACCAATATTTGCTCTTCGTCTTGATCCTGTGCCCGGATTCCATCAGGGAGTCTTCGAACATGGCGTACCTCGAAAAACCAGCGTGCTAGACACCAAAATTCCCCGCTCCTTCAAGCGATGCCCGGCCGCTCTCAACCTGGGAGCAGTCGCGGATGTCTGCGAAGGTGAACGGAGACTGGGCCTGCGACTTCTTGGCTATAGACACCTGACCCTGCCATGTTTGTTCCCGCAAATTTCCAAATAATTTAGGCTGCACTGAAATCAGTGCAACCCAAAATCGACCAATCCTGTCCTCGTGGCTCGCTTCACCCGCTCGATTTAGACGCGCGCCCGCTTGGCCGCCGGCAGCGCCGCGGAGCGTCCCTGTCCGGCACGCCACTGCTGCCACGCCACCAGCATGGGCGCGGCCACCGCGATCGACGAGTAGGTTCCAATCAGGATGCCGATGACCAGCGCGAAGGAGAAACCGTGCAGCACCTCGCCACCGAAGAGAAATAGCGAGAGCACGGTCAGGAAGGTAAGTCCGGAGGTGAGCACCGTCCGGCTCAGCGTCTGGTTGATGCTGCGATTCACCAGGTCGGGCAGCGGTTCGCGACGGCTCATGCGCAGGTTCTCGCGGATACGGTCGAAGACCACAATGGTGTCGTTCATGGAGTAGCCGACCAGGGTCAGGATGGCTGCGATCACGGTCAGCGTCAGCTCTTTGTGAGCGAGCGAGAACGCCCCGATGGTGATCAATGTGTCGTGGAAGACCGCGACCACCGCTGCAACGCCGTAGATCAGCTCAAAACGCCACCACAAATAGATCAGCATGCCCAGCAGGGAATAGAGCGTCGCGCGGATGGCTTGTCCGCGCAACTGCGCTCCCACCTGCGGGCCGACGATCTCGGTGTTGAAGATATGGAAGCCGGAGATGTAGGTCTTCTGCTGGAGTTCGGAAACCACCGCCGGGTCGGCAACGCTCTTCAGCGCATCGAAGCGGGGGATCAGGCCATCGTTCTGTTTGTCGCGGTAGCTGAGGATGGCGTCCGCCTGCTGCGTGTATTTGGTTCGCCCGGCATCCGGCCCCAGATGTTCCGGGTCCTGCTGCATGAGGAGGTCGGCCAGCGTTCCCGAGCCCACGTTGTCCAGGTCGAGCTTGCCGGAGTTGACGTTTTGGTTCGCTGCCCCGGTGGCCGAATAGTAGCTGCCCAGGGCCTTCACGATGGTCTCGCTGCCCGCCTCGGCATTCGACTCCTGCACCTCTTTCTCGGGAAGGGAGATGATCACCTGGTTGCTCGGACCTCGTCCCAGTTGATTCCCAAACGGCTGGATGCGGCTGTCGCGAATGCCGGCCTTGTCGATCGCCGCGCGGATGCGGTCGGCCGACGGCGGCGCGTCAAACTTGACGTAGACCAGCGTGCCGCCCTTGAAGTCGATGCCCAGCGGAATGCCGTGCCAAAAGAAGATGGACAGCAGGCCGGCCACGCTGAAGATGAGAGAGAAGCCGAGGAAATACCACTTCTTCCCCAGCCAGTCGATGTTTACCTCGTGAAACAGTTCCACTTGAACTCCGTATACCGTGCGGCTGCAACACCGCGAATCTCTTATTTCCTGCCCAGCAGCTTCCCGGATACGCCCCGCACCAGGGTGCGCTCCGCAGCCACCGTCGCGACCACCAGCAGAGCGCCGGTCACCAAGCCAATCCCGATCAGCCCCGCCGCCGTCGCGGCACCCACAATGACGAGTCGCATTAGATGGAAAGCGCCTCCCCGCGCTGCTTGCGGTTCAACAGGGCATCGAAGATCGTCCGCGATACGAAGACAGCCGTGAACAGGTTTGCGCCGAGACCGATGACCAGTGTGACCGCAAAGCCCTTCACCGGGCCGGTGCCGAACAGAAAGAGGATGGCCGCCGAGACCATCGTCGTGACGTGCGTGTCGAGGATCGTCGTCCATGCGTGTGCAAAGCCCTGATCCACCGCTGCGGCCGGCGATTTGCCGGCACGAATCTCTTCCCGGATACGCTCGAAGATTAGGACATTCGAGTCCACACCCATGCCGACCGTCAGAATCACGCCCGCGATGCCGGGCATGGTCAGCACGGCTCCGGAGAAGCCCATGAAGCCGAGCAATATCAGGAGATTCAGGAAGAGCGCGAGATCCGCATTGATACCGGCGCCCTTGTAATAGACCAGCATGAAGATCATCACCGCCAGCATGCCGACGATCGACGCCGTCACACCCTTGCGGATCGAATCGGCACCGAGCGATGGACCCACGGTGCGCTCTTCCAGGTAGTGAATGGAGGCCGGCAGCGCGCCGGTGCGCAGCATCAGAGACAGGTCCTTGGCCTTCGCCTCGCCCAGACCCGAAATGCGGCCCTGATCGCGAATCGCCTCCTGGATATTCGCGACCTCCTGCACCTTGTTGTCCAGCACGATGGCCATCGGCTTGTTGATATTCTTGCTGGTGAAGTCGTAGAAGCGGTCGCCGGCGGCGCGGGTCAGGATGAAGGTTGCATCCGGGCGGCCGTTCTCGTCCCTGCCTGGCTGCGCATCGCGGAAGTCCGAGCCGGAGACGACAGCGATCCGCTGCAGCAGATAGTACTGCCCCTGCAGCCCCTCCTCATTGCCACCGTAGGCCATCAGCTCCTGGTCGGGGGGAATCACTCCGGCATTCGCCTGCTTCGCCGCATCCTGCGTCGCATAAGGGCCGCCTGTCACTGCGTGAATCTCCAGGCGCGCCGTCGACTGGATGATGTCGCGCACCCGGCCCGGATCGTCTACGCCCGGCAGTTCGACCAGGATCTGGTTTTTCCCCAGCCCGTACTCCTGCACCGTCGGCTCCGTCACGCCCAGCGAATTGATACGCGTCGTGATGGTCTCAATCGAGTTCTGCATGGCCTTGGTCTCCAGGGCCTGCTGCTCGCTCGGCTTCAGGGTCAGGGTGTAGCCGTCCTGCGTGGAGCTGATGTTGTACTGCTGCCCATACTTGGTATCCAGCACGTTCCGTGCATCGCTCGATTTGTTCGCCGGCACGCCGTTGATCTGGATGATCGCGGGATCCGATGGATTCGGCTTCAGGATCGAGCTCGGCGAAACCCCCGCAGCCTGGAGATCGGTCTGCAAGCGCCCCAGAGCGTTGTCCGTCTCCGCGCTGACCGCCTCTTCGACGACCACCTGCAGCACCAGGTGGGTGCCGCCCTTCAGGTCGAGGCCCAGGCTGATGCGCTTTGCCAGCGCGTCCCGCCATGCCTGGCCGCTGATGCCGTTCGGAATGCCGAAGATCCCGAGGACAAAGAACAGGAGAGTGCCGACGATGAGAATTGCTTTACCGGTGAGATTCTTGCGCATCATGATGGATCAGGTCGCCTTGCGACGTTACTTTGCTTCCTCGGGTGTATTGGTGGTGACGGCCGCAATGGCCGATTTCACAACTTCCACTTTGATCCCATCCGGCGGCAGCTTCAACTGGATCGCGTCGTCCCGCAGGGCAACAATGGTGCCGCGCATCCCGCCGGTGGTGGTGATCTTGTCGCCGATCTTCAGGTTGTTCAGCATCTCCTGCCACACTTTTTGCTTCTTCTGGTTGGGCCGGAAGAGCAGCAAGTAGAAGACGCCGACCATCAGTACGGCGGGCAGGAAGGTGATGTAGTTCGTGGGCAGGCCGCCCGCAAGAAAACCGACAAGTTCAACGGACACGCAGATCCTTCTTCCCTCAAGCTGCTCCACCCCGCCGCGCCGGTTCTAGAGGCTGACCCAGCGACGCATACGCGCCAACTGCAGCTTCAGTGCGGGAGCACGGGAGAGGAGCGGGTGTGGCCAGGCAAGCCAGAGTAGATGCCGGGCAGAAACCCTCCCGGACCGCCGCTCATCCCGCGCAAGCCAAACTCCCGAAAACACCCGCAATTGGGTGAAGGCAGGACACACAGATCCGCAGGATACCTAAGCAATAAGCATCATGGACTCTGTGATTTGTGTCAAGGGAGAGGCTCGATCTTCGGCGAATGAGCACGCTGGTCTAGGCCAAGCCAACGAAACATTGCCGCCATGACCACCCATCACACTACTTGGACCGGCTCTCCGTAAGGCGTAAGCATACGGTCCACTGTGAGCAGAAGCACGCCCTCCGCCTTGGCCTGCGCAATTAGAATGCGGTCGAACGGATCTTTGTGCAGCGTCGGGAGCGTGTCCACCGTGACGGCATGCAGACTGGATACCGTCAGTTCGAGATAGCCGTTGTCCAGCAGGCCACGCCGCAACCGGCGCGCATCTACCTGAAAATCCGGCCGGCCCAGCCCGCGCTTGATCACGACCTCCCACAAGCTGGCGCTGCTGAAGAGCAAGGTGTTTGCTTCGTCTTCAATCAGGGCGCGCGCCATCTGCGGCAACCTGGCCGCCTCTCCCGCAGCCCAAAGCAACAAATGCGTATCCAGCAGCAGCTTCACGCGTTCTCGCCAAAGAGATCTTCGATCTCGGAGCTGCCCATGCGGTCGAAATCCTCCGGAACCCTGATCTGGCCGGCCAGAAACCCGGTTCGCCGTACCTCATTTCCGACCGGCGCCTCAAGTGAGGTCACCTTGACTAGCGGGCGGCCAGCCTTTGCGATCACGAAGGGCTCGCCCTTGACAGCTTCGTCCACCAACTTTGAGAGGTGAGTCTTGGCTTCATGGATGTTCACGGTCCGCATGGTTCAATTATAAACTAAGTTTACTTAGTTTAGTTACGGCGAAGGGCATGTAGCGGACAGAGACCCGGACAAACCTTCTTGCTGTACGGCAAATGTCATCCTGGGCGCGGTGCTGCCAGCCGCACGAGTGATGTGGAAGACGTACATCGTGTCGAAATCGTCGCTGGGCCACGGGGGCACCTGGGACTTGTCCAGCCCGTACGCGTGGAGCATCTGCCGCGCAAAGTCGTACGCATATTTGTGCTCCCATGCAATGAAGACGGTGCTGTTCGCGTAGGCTGGCGCAGTCACCGCGGCCTGCAGGCCGGCGATGTCCCTGAACGCCAACTGCGTGTCGACCGGCAAGCCGAGCTGGACGGCGGTCGGCTCAATCGTCGCCAGCGGTCGCACGTAGGAGTAATAAGACTTGACGCTCAGGGCGCTTTCCTTCACCTGGTAGGCGGGGCTGGGAGAAAAGATCGCATCCGCTCGCCCAAAGCGCCCGATCAATACCTTCGGCAGGGCGAGAGACCGGTTCAGCCCCATGCAGTTGAGCTGTCCCAACCCGTCGATTGCCTTCTCCCCATGGCGCAAGACAACGATGGTCTCGCTGCTGCTCGTGGGCGCTGGGACCGTCGCTGGATTTCTGCTGCAGCCGATCTCGGCAAAGCTGAGTGTCAGCGACAAAGCCGCGGCGTAGAAGACGGGGCGCACGGCAGACCGGGACGTGAACGAGGATCTGGATGTTGTTGCCATCGACGATGTCCTTCGCGACTGGAATGAGTCCTCATACAAACGCGGCACAGATGATATAAGGTAGCGAAAATCGCGAGGCACGTAGGAAGGCCGGCCTATGAACGGACTCGGATTTCTCAGCGCACTGCGCCAGGACCTTCGCTTTGCCGCCAGAATGATCGCCAAACGTCCCGGCTTCTCCACGGCCATCGTGCTCACGGCCGCGCTTGGCATTGGCGCCAACACGGCACTCTTCTCCGTTATACGCGCCGTGCTGCTGCGTCCACTGGGCTACACCGATCCGCAGCAGCTCGTCGTCCTGACCCGCGGCGCCACGCCTGTCCATGTGGATGAGTTCCGTGCCGCGGCCCGTTCGTATACCGAGACCGGCGTCTTCGCCGGCGGTGCGGAGCAGATGGCGCTCACCGGAACCGGCGAGCCGCAGGTCGTCAGCGCCGCACGCGTCTCCGGCAACTTCCTCAACATTCTCGGCGTCGCCCCCATCATCGGACGTTCCTTCCTGCCTTCCGAAGACCAGCCCGGCGGACCGGATGTCGCCATCATCAGCACGCGTCTCTGGCGCAGTCACTTCGGCAGTGACCCGGCGATCCTCGGCCACACCGCGGCGCTGGCTGGCGCCCCCTACACCATCATCGGCGTGCTGCCGCCGCGCTTCGCCTTTCCCTTCGCGGACGCCGACACGGATGTGTGGATCACGCGGCCCGTCGAGTGGTCGCTGATGCCGCTGAAATCGCGCCCTCTCAGCCCCTACCTCCACATCTTCGGACGGCTCAAGCCGAATCTCTCGCTGCAGCAGGCAAACACCGAGCTCGCCGTCCTCAATCGGCAATACGCCACGGCGCATCCGGCCATGCTCGATGCCAAACCGGATAGGGCGAACGATCCTTCGCGTGTGCGCTCGCTGCAGGAGTCCATCGTTGCCGATGTGCGGCTGCCCCTGTTGCTGTTGAGCGGAGCGGTGGGGCTGCTTCTGTTCATCGTCTGCGCAAATGTGGCCAGCCTGCTGTTGGCCAGGGCCGCGACACGCTCCCGCGAGTTCGCCGTGCGCGCGGCGCTCGGAGCCGGACGGAATCGGCTGCTGCGCCAGCTCCTCACCGAAAGCACGCTGCTGTCTCTGTTGGGCGGTGCGCTCGGAGTCGTGCTCGCGTGGGCGGCGCTGCGCAGCATCCGCACCGCGACCGCGCTCGAGTTGCCGCGTAGTTCGGAGATCCATCTTGACCTGGGGGTGCTGAGTTTCGCTCTCTCGCTCTCCGTACTCACCGGCATCCTCTTCGGTCTCGCGCCGGCATTCTCGGCGCTCCGCCGTGATCTTGCCGCAGTCCTGCAAGGGAACTTCGCGACGCCTCGCGGCAGTCTCCGCCGCCTCGCCGCTCCGTTCCGTGTTGGCTCGCGCGGACTGCTGGTCGCCGGGCAGGT
>DASQRJ010000342.1:0-3616 GCA_035642955.1 Acidobacteriaceae bacterium | reverse complement strand
CCATGCGCATGCGCGCGGGCGCAATTTGCCCGCCATCCGCGAGATCCTCAACCAGGCGCCGCTCGCCCCCGACGCCCGCGCGCTTGCCCTTCGCGCCTTCGAGCTCCTCGGCCAGGCCGAAGCCGCCATCCACAATGTGCCACTCGACCAGGTACATTTTCACGAAGTCGGCGCAGTCGACGCCATCGTCGACATTGCCTGCGCCGCCGTCGGCCTCACCGCGCTCCATACTGACCGCTGGTACTCGTCGCCGCTGAACGTCGGCAGCGGCTTCGTCGACTGCGCCCACGGCCGCTTTCCCGTGCCCGCGCCGGCCACCGCTTCGCTCCTCCGGGGGATCCCGACGTACAGCGAAGGCCCCGCCATGGAACTGGTTACGCCCACTGGCGCCGCCATCCTGCGCGCGCTCGGCTGTGAATTCACACGCCCCGTCGCGGCCTTCGAGCGCATCGGCTACGGCGCCGGCACCCGCAATCCCGCGCGCTTTCCCAACATTCTTCGCATCAGCATCGGCGAATCCGCCGCTCACGTAGGCGACGACACCAACGCTCGTGACCTGATCGCTCATGACCTGATCACTCGTGAAGTGATCAGCCGAGAAGTGATCAGCCGAGAACTGATCGCAGTCCTCGAGTGCGCCATCGACGACCTCAGCCCGCAGATCGTCGCGCACACGACGCAGCTCGCTCTCGAACACGGCGCGCTCGACGCCATGGCCACCTCCGTCGTGATGAAGAAGGGCCGCGTCGGCACGCTCATCACCGTCCTCTGTCGCCCCGCTGACGCGCCGCGCTTCGAAGAGCTGCTCTTCCGCGAGACCTCCACCCTCGGCGTCCGCACCCGCACCGAGCAGCGCCGCACCCTCGATCGCGCCCTCTCGGTCGTCGTCACGCCCTACGGTGAAGTTCGAATTAAAACCGCCGCGCTTGACGGCGTCATCACCCACGCGCAGCCCGAGTACGAGGACTGCCACGCCCGCGCGCTCGAGCATCGCGTTCCGCTCAAGCAGGTCATGGACGCCGCCCTGCAGGCCTGGAGCCGGCAGGCGAAGCTGCCCGTTCACGATGCAGAGACGGTGACGACTGACCCGGAGGCCGCGATCCGTGAATAGACACGACGTGCTCGCACTTCTGGAAGCGGTGCGTGCCGGCGCGCTTGCGCCGCAGTCCGCGCTCGAACGCCTCAGCACCATGCCTTACGAAGACGCGGGCTTTGCCCGCATCGATCACCATCGCGGCCTGCGCCTCGGCATCCCCGAAGTCATCTATGCGGAAGGGAAATCGCCCGAGCAGGTTGCCGAGATCTTCGCGCGCACCGCCGCCACTGGATCCGACGTGCTCGCCACCCGCGTCAGCGAAGCGGCGTGGCAGGCCATCTCCGCGCGCGTGCCCGCCGCGCACTTCCACGCCGTCGCCCGCGCCGCCACGCTGCGCCAACCGTCATCCCGTCCCGCACCCGCCGGTACCGTAGCCGTTCTCTGTGCCGGCACCAGCGATCTTCCCGTCGCCGAAGAGGCGGCCGTTACCGCGGAGTTCCTCGGTGCACCGGTCGAGCGCTTCTTCGACGTCGGGGTCGCCGGCCTGCATCGCCTGCTGGCGCATCACGAATCGCTGCAGCGCTGCGAGGTCGCCATCGTCTGCGCCGGCATGGAAGGCGCACTCCCCAGCGTCGTCGGCGGCCTGGTGCCCGCGCCGGTCATCGCCGTGCCCACCAGCGTCGGCTATGGCGCAGCCTTCGCTGGCGTCGCCGCCTTGCTCGGCATGCTCAACTCCTGCTCGCCCAACGTCACCGTCGTCAACATCGACAACGGCTTCGGCGCGGCCATCGTCGCCACCCTCATCGCCCGCAAATCCGCCCGCAATCCGGTTGCCGTTGCATCGGCAGAACACGCTCTGCCCGAACGCCACTAGTCCCACCCTACGACTTCCAAAGCGGAGAAGGCCCAATCTTCTCCATGTCGTATCGCCGCATGAACTCCGCATCCCCCGCGGGTGCTTTGGGATCCTGGATGTCGCGAAAATACTGTTCCATCTTCCCGGCAGGGCAGAAGGCGATCAGTACCCGGGCAGGTGTTGAGGCAACCGACGAGAAAGTGTGCGGCACGAGCCGCGGACCCAGAACAGATTCTCCCGCGTGCAAGTGCAGCCTTTGCTCGCCTAACTGAAAAACCACCTCTCCCTCCCTGACATAGAACCACTCGTCCTGATACAGGTGCCGGTGCAGCACCGGCCCACCCGGTAGGAGATGCGTATGCTCCACAATGAAGAGGCCGCCGCCGGTTTCGTTGGTAGCGACTTTGACGGAAAGTGAACTTGTGGGCATCCGGAAAGGATGTCCGAAGCGGTCTTCACCGTCGCCAACGACATGCGCCGGGTTTGCGGGTGGCGATGCCGCAGTCTGGGCGCGCGCCTGGCTGACGAGAAAATCGTGCAGACCCGCGGCAGGCGCCGCCCCAGCGACAGCTTTGAGAAAGGATCGGCGTTGCATGGCGCCTCCTTAAGTTGTGTGGGAGGAGCACCACTGTAGCAGAGCAGGGCAAGATTTGTATTCGAACAGGCGGGCGAAGGTATTCTTCCACTGCCACGCCATGCAAATACGCGCCGTGAAGGCAAGGCCGAAATCACCTGGCAAAGCAAGACCCGTGCCGGCTGTTCAGCGAAACATCCTGAAACTCGCGCGCCTTGAACATTTCCAGCAACACCAGGGTCGGTATCGCCGCTGTTCTCCATAGAGTGGCCCGCGACCGCCGGCATCTCCGTCTGCACTCCATGGGACGGATAGCCGAAGCTCTCGAATTGCCTCCGCTATCTTGACATTGCTGTTGCAAAGCGGAACACCCCGCCCTTGTCGCAGCCGCCGTCTCGTCCTACGATAGAAGCTCCCCACCGGAGACAAGCACGCAATGTCCGATCCTGCAGGGATCGATCGTGACCAGGGCGCACCAGCCCGTCCATTTCCCGGCACCGATGGCGTCCTCGCCGGCCGCTTCCACATCGAAGCCCGCCTCGGCGCCGGCGGCATGGGCGAGGTCTATCGCGCGCGCGACACCACCCTCCGCCGCCTCGTCGCCATCAAGCGCACCCAGCGTTCCGCCACCGAGGCCGACCGCAAGCGCTTCCTGCATGAGGGCCAGCGTGCCTCCGCGCTCAATCATCCCGGCATCGCCGCCATCTACGACGTCTTCACCGAAGCCGGCGAAGCCTATCTCGTCATGGAGTACATCGAGGGCGAAACCCTCCGCGCCCGCCTCACCCGGCCCATCTCCGAATCCGAGTTCCATCGCATCGCTATCGAGTCCGCCGCCGCCCTCGCCGCCGCCCACGACAAAGGCATCCTCCACCGCGACATCAAGCCGGAAAACATCATGCTCACCGACTCCGGCACCCACGCCGGACAGGTCAAGCTGCTCGACTTCGGCCTCGCCCAGCAGGCCACCGACGAGACCGGCCTCCTCGAAACCGCCACCATGCTCACCGTCGCCGGCATGCTCGCCGGCACCCCGCAGTACATGGCGCCCGAAGTCCTCAACGGCGAGCCCGCCGACCGCCGCTCGCTCCGTCGAACGAGCTGCCGTCTGGACAAGAGTACCCATTCGGCAAGACATATTGCCCAGGAA
>DASQRJ010000341.1:0-3571 GCA_035642955.1 Acidobacteriaceae bacterium | reverse complement strand
CGGCGTCCACTACGAAGCCTGCGTCCACCTGCACCGCACCATCCAACACATCCGCGATCACGGCATGGAACCTGGCGTGGTACTCAACCCGGCCACCCGCGTCGACTTCCTTTACGACGTTCTCCCCATGCTCCACCACGTGCTCGTCATGAGCGTAAACCCCGGCTTCGGCGGCCAGAAGTTCATCCCCTTTTCGCTGGACAAGATCCGCCGCCTCCGTGAGTTACGCGCCGAGCGGAACCTGAATTTTCGTATCGAAGTCGATGGCGGCGTGGCTCACGAGACGGTCGCTGCGGTCGTCGAAGCAGGAGCGGAGTTGCTGGTCGCCGGCAGCGCGGTCTTCGATGGCGGCCAGCCGGAGCGTAAGGCACGCGAATTATTGGAGGCAGCCCACTCGGCAGAGCTCGCCTCAGCCCGTTAGAATGTGGAAAGTAACCTCCGGCTTTAAAACGAGCGCACGCCGCCGGTGGTCTTTGCCCAGTCTTTTTCTTTACCGTCTTGAGGGATGTTGATGTCTATGAACCGGAGTTTTCCCGCCCGCCTGTTCGCTCTTTCAGCCACGGCCTGCCTGGCCGCCACGCTCGCAGTCGGCGCACCCGCGCAAATCTTCCATCACGCCAAGAAGTCCAAGACGGCGAGCCCCTCAGACCCGCTGGCCGGCGTCACCTCCAAGCAGCCGGACAAGGAACTCTTCGACAAGGCGACGGAGGCCCTGAGAAAGGGCAAATTTGACGTAGCCCGCCTCGACCTGCAGGCCCTGCTCACCACCTATCCGGAGTCCGAGTACCAGATGCGCGCCAAGCTAGCCGTCGGCGATAGCTGGTACAAGGAGGGCGGCGCCGCCGCATTGCAGCAGGCCGAGGCCGAGTACAAGGATTTCATCACCTTCTTCCCCAATCAGCCCGAGGCCGCCGAGGCGCAGATGAAGGTCGGTGACATCTACTACAAGCAGATGGAAAAGCCGGACCGCGACGCCACCAATGCGGAGCGCGCGGAGCAGGAATACCGGCTGATGATCCAGCAATACCCGGATTCGACCCTGGTTCCGCGGGCCAAGCAGCGCCTGCGCGAGGTCCAGGAGGTGTTGGCGGAGCGGCAATTCAGCGTCGGTAGCTTCTACGCAACCCACGATAACTGGCCGGCGAGCATCGCGCGCCTGCAGACGCTCACTGACTCCTATCCGCTTTTCAGCAAAAGCGATCTGGCCTTGATGCAGCTTGGCGATGACTACGCTGCCGAGGCGACTATCGCCTCGAAGCTGGGCTCTATCAAGTCCGCCGAGAGGGAACGTCTGATTGCGGCCTATGACGACCGCGCCGCCGACTGCTATTCCCGGGTCGTCACCCGTTACCCCATGGCGCCGCACGTTGAGGACGCCAGGGAAAAGCTGATTGCGCTCGGCCGTCCCGTACCGGAGCCCACTCAGGCCGAGTTGGCCGAAAGTGAGTCGGAGGAGCAAAGCCGCGCCAACATCAAGCTGAAGGACCGCGCCATATTGCTGGTAAAGCACGGCCCCTCCACGCTGGAGGCCGCACGGGTCGGCGAGCCCCTGATGACACCCGCCAAGACCGTGACCGCGCCTGAGGTCAGCAAAGAGAACGTTGCCATCTTCAACGCCGCCGCAGGTGTCAAGCCGGAAGCCGCGACCGCGCCCTCGCCCGATGTAGCCAACGGCACCGCCGCCCCACGAACCGGCGATCCAGCCGTGCCGAATCCCGTGGGCGATGCGGGAGGAACCGGCGTAGGCGCGGAGATTTTAAATCCCAACGGCAATGCCGTCGACAATAACAGCGGGGCTTCCAGCACCGGCGCAGCCCCACCGGCTGCGGCCGCCCCCGCTACCGGTGCAGGTACTCCCGCGGCTGCACCCGCCGCCAGCGGCGACAACTACGGACTGAAAGCAGTTGGCCCAGCGAATACGGCACCACTGCCGCCAGTGGAGAAGCCCGCCGAAGCACAGACCCAGGTAAATGACGTAAAGGGTGCGCCGGGCGGCAATGCCCAGGTACAGACGGGAACGCCTGCCCCCGGCAAGAAGCACAAGAAAAACCCCAAGGTCAAAACCGATCAGAGCGCTGAGTCCTCCAGCGCCAACAAGAAGAAAAAAGGCCTCGATAAGCTGAACCCGTTCTAGAAGACAAGGGCAGACAGCAGCAGACCGCCACAGACAACGGCAGAGGGGTGAATCCGCCCGCTGCCGTTGTCTGTTTCAGACTGTAGTTGTCTGGTTTTGTCTGCAGTTGTCTGTCGTTGGCTACCTCTTTGTTACCCTGAGACCTCCCATGCCGCACGAACTTCCGAAAGCCTACGACCCAGCCGCAATTGAAGAGCATTGGGCCGAATATTGGGTGCGTGAACGCCTCTTTGACGTCTCCGCGGCACCCACGAATACTGCCCAGCACAACTTCACCATGCTGCTGCCGCCGCCCAATGTCACCGGCCGCCTGCACATGGGCCACATGCTCAACCAGACAGAGATGGATATCCTCGCCCGATGGCGCCGCATGCGTGGCGACCGGACCCTGTGGGTGCCCGGCACGGATCACGCCGGCATCGCCACCCAGATGATGGTGGAGCGGCAGCTCGCGGCCGAAAAGACCACGCGGCAGAAGCTCGGTCGCGAGGAATTCCTGAAACGGGTGTGGAGCTGGAAAGAGCAGTACGGCGGCGCCATCCTCGACCAGATGAAGCGCCTTGGCGCCTCGGTCGACTGGTCGCGCGAGTATTTCACCATGGACGCCGGCCTCTCGCGCGCGGTGCGCGAAGCCTTCGTTCGCCTGTATGAGCAGGGGCTCATCTATCGCGGCGCCTACATCGTCAACTGGTGCCCCGACTGCCAGACCGCTATCTCCGACCTGGAAGTCATTCACGAAGAGCAGCAGGGCAAGCTCTACACCATCCCCTACGGCATCGTCGGCTCCAACGAATCGCTCCTCGTTGCCACTACGCGGCCGGAGACGATGTTCGGCGACGTCGCCATCGCCGTTCACCCTATCGACGAGCGCTACCGCCGCCTGCAAGGCGCGAGCGTGCGCGTGCCCTTCATCGGCCGCGAGATTCCCATCGTTGCCGACCCGTGGGTCTCGCCAGAGTTCGGCACCGGCGCGGTCAAGATCACACCCGCGCACGATCCCAACGACTACGCCGTCGGTCAGCGCCACAAGCTGCAATCCATCAACATCATGGACGAGACGGCGCACCTCAATGAGGTAGCTGGTCCCTTCGCTGGTCTCGACCGCTACGAGGCACGCAAGCGCATTGTCGCCGAGCTCGAAGGCCAGCCCGGCTACTCCGTCAAGGACCACTCCCACGCCGTAGGCAAGTGCGATCGCAGCAAGACTGTAGTGGAGCCGCGCCTGTCCACGCAGTGGTTCATCAAAATTCAGCCACTCGCCGAAAAGGCCATCGCGGCCGTGGACGAAGGCCACATCCGCTTCACGCCGGAGCAATATCGCAAGACCTACGACGAGTGGATGCGCAATATTCACGACTGGTGCATCTCGCGCCAGCTGTGGTGGGGCCATCGCATCCCGGCATGGCACTGCGCTGCCTGCGACCAGGTCACCGTCGC
>DASQRJ010000340.1:0-2002 GCA_035642955.1 Acidobacteriaceae bacterium | reverse complement strand
GGTCATATGACCGATGAAGCCGGGTAATACCGGTGGAGGAAAGGGCCCTGACTTCTGGTGTGCTTCGGACGGGGCCCCCTGTGTCAGAGCAGTTGCCGCGCGGATAAGATCGGAAACTTTGGGGGCGCGGATAGCAAGCAGTGGCTCGGTACGGACAGGCATACAAGGACAGGATAGTGGCGCGGCTGCTGCCGCCGGAGAGTTCGGCGGTCGAGGTTGTCTCGCGCGAGGTTGGTGTGAGCACGGCGACGTTGGAGCGCTGGCGGGCGGAGGCCCTGGCCAACGGACCTGGCGGTGGCAGCCAACGCTGGACAGCGGCGGCGCGACTGCAAGCAGTCATCGCAACTGCAGCGATGGATGAGGCGACACGCAGCGCCTGGAGCCGCGAGCAGGGACTGTATCCGGCGGAGCTGGATGCCTGGAAACAGGATGCGATAGCGGGTCTGGGCGAGCCGCGTGCGGCCAGTGCTGTGGAAGCGCGTCAGGATCGGCGCCGGGTGAAGGAGCTGGAACGCGAACTGCACCGCAAGGACAAGGCCCTGGCCGAAACGGCTGCCTTGCTTGTTCTCTCAAAAAAACTCGCAGCGGTCTTCAACGACGGCGAGGACGTATGACCCGCCTGGAAGACCGCCAGATCCTGATGCGAGATATCGCGCAAGCCCGCGCCGACGGTGCACGGCTTGCCCCGGCCTGTGCTCTGGCTGGCTTTGATCCCCGGACGCTGCAGCGCTGGAAGACCGGTGATGGCTTGTCGAACGGTGACCGTCGGCCAGATGCCGATCGTCCGGCTCCATCGCACGCATTGAGCGAGGCCGAACAGGCCCGGATCATCGCGGTAGCCAACGAATCGCGCTTTTCCGAGACACCGCCGGCGCGGATCGTCCCGGCATTGGCCGATGAAGGTATCTACATCGGCAGCGAGTCGAGCTTTCATCGTGTGCTGCGCGCTCGGGGCCAAATGCACCGGCGTGGGCGTGCCCAGCCGCCGCGCAAGTCAGGGCCGCCGCGCACTCATATCGCCACTCGCCCCGGCGAGGTCTGGTGCTGGGATGTGACGTTCCTTCCGTCGCAGATGCAGGGGCGTTGGTTCTACCTGTATCTGATCCTCGACCTGTATAGCCGCAAGATCGTGGGTTTCGAGGTGCATGACACGGATGCCGCCGAACATGCTGCGCATCTGGCCAGGCGCACGGCGCTCGCTGAGGGCATCCACGCGATGCCAACGCGACCGGTGCTGCATGGTGACAATGGCGCGACGCTGAAGGCTACGACTGTGCTGGCCATGTTGCATTGGCTTGGCATCATGCCGTCCTACTCTCGGCCACGGGTGAGCGACGACAACGCCTTCGTGGAGGCGTTGTTCCGCACCGCGAAGTATCGGCCGGTCTTCCCACAGAAGGGGTTCACGGATCTCGCTCCCGCGCGGCAATGGGCCAATCGCTTTGTCCACTGGTATAATCATGAGCACCGTCATAGTGGCATTCGCTATGTCACTCCGGCACAACGTCATGCCGGACACGATCGAACGCTGCTTGCCAAGCGGCACGCAATCTACCAGCGAGCTCGTGAGAGGAACCCGCGGCGCTGGAGCGGGCAGACCCGCAACTGGACGCCCATCTCGGACGTCACACTCAACCCAGAGCGCGACAGCTTGGTCCCTTCATTGACATCATCGACCCGGCTTCTCGGTTCGATCGGAAGACCTGCTTCTCCGTCCCGACCTGGGGATACTCATGCCACGGCGCGCGACGAAGGTGATGGGAGGAGCGGAACCACCCGCAGCCACGCGCAGCGCAGCGAGCATGGCGAGGATGGTGAGCACCAGACCTTCACCGCAGTGAGCGCCGTGGCACACTCGACTTCCAAAGGAGGCGCCACACAAACGGCCAATTGATCAGAAGCTCATTACAAATCCCCGGCGGCAACTATGTTGACATGCACCGACACAGCCGGTCCTGCTCTTTGCGGACGGAAGGGACGTCTCGCGACTGAGACGGTAGGT
>DASQRJ010000339.1:0-2980 GCA_035642955.1 Acidobacteriaceae bacterium | reverse complement strand
AACTCCCGGGACAGGAAGGCGGCTATGTCCTCTCGCACGAGCAGGTCTTCGCCAAGCTCGACGAACTGCTCGCCTTGGGCGGCGACCTCGCCGGCTTCAATGGCGGCTTCAACCCGCATCTCCCGCTCGACTACTACTGCGATCTCTTCTCCGCCATTCGTCACCGCTACGGCGACAGGCTGGAGTTCTACGCGCTCACCATCGCCGAGTTTCTCTACCTCGCCGACCACGCGAAGCTGACCTACGCCGAGGCCGCCGCGCGCTTCAAAGCCGCCGGCGTGCGCTGGATCACCGGCGGAGGCTCGGAGATTCTCACCGAAGACTTCCGCAGCCGCCACTCCAAATTCAAGTACACCGTCGCCGAATACTTCGCCGCGCAACGCGCCATCCTCGAAGCCGGCCTCAAAACCACCGCCACCATGGTCATCGGCTTCGATGAGTCCCTCGACGAGCGCATCGAGCACCTCGAGCGCACCCGCGCCTTTCAGGATGAAGTAATCTCACTCGGCGGCGGCCTGCAAAGCTTTCTCTGCTGGACCTTCAAGCCCTATTTCACGCAACTGGGAAGTCAATTGGGCGGTATCGAGATCACCACGCAGGAGTACCTGCGCCACCTCGCGCTCTCCCGCCTGTACCTCGACAACATTCCGCGCATCCGCACCTCAGTGCTCACGCAAAACCAGGGCGCACTCGAAGGCCTCCGCTACGGCGCCGACGACTTCGACCTGCCCATCGAAGACGAAGTCACCCAGAAAGCCGGCGCCACCATCTCCCTCGACTTCGACCGCCTCCTCGACCACGCTCGGACGTTAGGCTTCACGCCCGAATACCGGCATCTTTCGGGCGCTGGGCGACGTTCATGATTCATTCATAGTTTCCCTGTTGTGGTTTCCCGGCAGTGCTCTACTATGCTCTCCAGCATGAAGTATGCTCTGTTGGCCTTGTTCTCGTTTGCGCTCCTGGCCATGCTTCCAGAAGGGGTGCGGGACGCCCACGGCCAGACCGGCCAAAGCCTCGCGAGCGTACACCAGATATTCGTCGTTCCGCTCCAGGGCGATGGAGGCCAGGCTCTGCATCGCGAGCTGATCAAGCGGCTGCGCTCCGAAGGCAAATACGAGATCGCGGATTCGCCTGACCATGCCGATGCCATCCTCAGCGGAACCTGCCAGCTCTGGATCACCGGCCACGTCTCCGTGAATCCGCGCAATCCGTTCAGCAACGCGCAGCCAAACTACGCCGGATATCTCTCCGTGGAGCTAACGGGCAAGAACCATGAGCCGCTATGGTCCTATCTCGCGGCTCCCACACGATTCACGGTCGATGGCATTACAACAAATTTGGCCAAGAGCGCGGTGAAGGCATTGCTCGAAGCCCGCCGTGAAGCGGCTCCTTCCGGCATCGCTCCCTCGCAATCCTCTGCCGGTCCGCACATTGTCCTGCATGGCGCCGGCGCGAGCTTCCCCGCGCCGTTGTATGGCAGTTGGATCGCGTCCTTTCACCAGGCTCATCCGGCGATCGACATCGCCTATGAGGCAGTCGGTTCCGAGGCCGGAACGCGCATGCTCGCCGAGGGCAACGTTGACTTCGCCGCATCGGAGCTGTCGCCCTCTGCGGACGCATCGGAGCGTATCGTTTCGGTGATGGGTGGCGTCGTCCCCATCTACAACCTGAAGACGTCGACGCCCTACCTCAAGTTCACCCCGGAGGTGCTTGCGGGTATCTACCTGGGACGCATCACGCGCTGGGACGATCCTCAGATCCGCGCCGCAAATCGAGGTGCCCATCTGCCCGATGCAGCCATCACCGTGATTCATCGCTCCGATGGCAGCGGCACTACATTGAATTGGAGCAAGTTTCTCAGCAAAACCAGCGATGCCTGGAAAAGCACGGTCGGCAGCGGCGCCACATTGAAATGGCCGGTTGGGGAAGGTGCAGCGTTGAATGAGGGAGTGGCCTCTCGCGTCGCCTCGACGCCGCACTCCATCGGTTATGTCGAGCTCGTCTACGCTATCCAGCACCAGCTCAGCTTCGGCGCGGTCAAAAACCACGCCGGCATATTCGTTCGCGCCGATCTGAACAGCCTGCGTGAAGCGGCGAAAAGTGCGAGCGCCGATCCTGCCTCCATCCCTGCCTCCATCATCGACGCCCCCGGGGCGGGAGCGTATCCCATAACCGCATTCACCTGGATTCTGCTGCCGCGGAATGCATCCGACCCGGCAAAGCGCAAGGCGCTGCTGACCTTCCTCGAATGGGCGCTCACCGCAGGCCAGAGAAGCTGTTCCGCGCTCGCCTATGCGCCGCTGCCCAGCGAAATCGCCGCTCGCGAACTGGAGCAATTGCATCGCTTGCAATAGCATTCTGCCGAGAGGCTCACCCGCCGAACCAATCTCAGCCTCCAGCCGCACTCTAGGCTCAAGCCCAATATCGACACGTCTCGCGTGACGTGAGCGCGACCTCCCGCGCGATGAATCATTCCTGAACGCTGAAACATCTCAACTGCATGGTTTCGAAGTCTGCGACGCTGCCATCGGCTTCACCTGACATAACCCCCAACACGCAGACAGCCGCACTTACAGCGTTGATCGTCGGGTCCACCGGCATCGTCGGAGGCAACCTCGCACCGCATCTCCTAGATCGAGGCTGGCGTGTGTACGGGCTGGCCCGAAAGCCCGCGGCCACCAGCGGAATCATTCCTATAGCCGCTGACCTGCGCGACGGAGCATCCGTACGGCATGCCCTTCCAGGTCTTAAGCCGACGCACGTATTTCTCAGTATCTGGTTGCGTCAGCCGACCGAAGCGGAGAACGTCCGCGTCAACGGTGCCATGACCCGCAATCTCTTTGCCGCCCTCGATGGAGCAACCAGCATGACGCACGCCGCTCTCGTGACCGGAACCAAGCAGTATCTCGGTCCCTTCGAGTCCTACGGTCAGACCGCAGCCGAGACGCCCTTTCGCGAGGACACACCAAGGCTCCCCGGC
>DASQRJ010000338.1:0-2750 GCA_035642955.1 Acidobacteriaceae bacterium | reverse complement strand
ACCTCACTTGCAAACCGCGGGACTGCAGGGCGGATGTCCAGATTCAGGAACTGCGGCATCTCGGGCTTGAGGGAACGGGCGTCGTCCGCAGCGCCTTCGCGCTTGGGCAGATCCTTGCGGAAGCCGGTCGCGATGACTGTGATCTTCACCTCGTCGCCCATGCTCTCGTCGAGCACTGCGCCGAAGATGATATTGGCCTCCTCGTGGGCAGCGTTCTGAATCAGAGTCGAGGCCTCGTTCACCTCGCTCAGCTTCAGATTGCTGGAGCCCGAGATGTTGATCAGGATGCCCTTCGCGCCGTCAATCGCGCCGGCTTCGAGCAGCGGCGACGCCATCGCCGCCTGCGCCGCTTCGATCGCGCGGTTGGCGCCAGAGCGCATCGCGGTGCCCATCACGGCGTAGCCCATGCCATGCATGGTGGTCTTCACATCCGCAAAATCGCGGTTGATGATGCCCGGGATGGTGATGATGTCCGAAATCCCCTGCACGCCCTGGCGCAGCACATCGTCGGCTACGCGGAAACTCTCGAAGAAGCCGGCGTCCTTCGCCACCACCAGCAGCTTTTCGTTGGGGATCACGATCATGGTGTCGACCGCTTCCAGCAGCTCCTGCATGCCGCGCTCGGCCTGCTGCATGCGGCGCTTGCCCTCAAAGCCGAAGGGACGTGTCACGACCGCGACGGTGAGAGCTCCCATCTCGCTGGCGAGCGATGCGATGACCGGCGCCGCACCGGTGCCGGTGCCACCACCGAGGCCGGTGGTGACAAAGACCATGTCCGCACCTTCCAGCGCCTCGATGATCTTTTCCGAGTCTTCCAGCGCAGCGCGGCGGCCCACATCGGGATTTGCGCCCGCGCCCAGACCGCTGGTGAGCTTGACCCCAAGCTGCAACTTCACCGGAGCCTGCGAGAGCTGCAGCGCCTGGACATCGGTATTCGCGGCGATGAACTCGACGCCTTCCAGCTTGGCCGCAATCATGCGGTTCACCGCGTTGCCGCCGCCGCCGCCCACACCAATGACCTTGATCTTTGCGCCGCGCGGCATCTCGTCGTTGTACTGAATGCGGATCTCCTCTGGATTGTTCATCGGCTCACTGCTCCCATCTCGCTGCTGTTTTTTCCGTTTCCGTTCTATTACTGCTTTTATTCCTGTTTCCTCGGGTTTTCCACTGCTTTTTCTCCACAGGCTGGAAAGCGCGCTTTCTACACCCTCTCGCCCGAAATCTCTACAGACTGCGGGCCGAAGTCTTCACAGACTTCCAGCAAAGATGGCGCGCAGCTTCGCCCGCAAGCTGTGGTCTTCCGCCGCCTTCAACACTCGCGTGCGATGCGTGTAGAGCAGCATACCGATCGCCGTCGCATACTCCGGCTGCACCAGTTCCTCCGGCATCCGCGACAGCGCCGCCGGATAGCCCATACGCGCGGGAACATGCAGCAGGCTCTCCGCCGAGTCGAGCAGCCCGGCCAGCCGCGCACCGCCGCCGGTCAGGATGCATCCTGCGCCCAGCGCCTCCAGCACACCGCCATTGCGCAGGTTGTCGCGCAGCATATGGAAGAGCTCGCGTCCCCGCGGCTCCAGAATTTCGCAGATCTGCCGTTGCGGAATCGTCCGCGGGCCATGCCCCGGTGTGCCGCTGACCTCCACTTCGGCGGAAGAGGAGATCGCCGTCACGACGCAGTTGCCGTAGTGCTGTTTGAGAAACTCCGCCTCTTCCACGCACACGTGCAGGCCGACGGCGATGTCGTTGGTGAAGTGATCGCCGCCAATGGGAATCACAGCTGTATGCGCGACCGCACCCTCGAAGAAGACGACCACCTCGCTCGAACCGGCGCCGATGTCGATCAGGCAGACACCCAGCTCGCGCTCGTCCGCGGAGACCGTGGCTTCCGCCGCGGCGACGCCTTCGAAGATGGTATCGGTGACTTCCAGGCCCGCCTTGTTGGCGCAGGTCACCAGGCTCTGGGCGGCGCTGGCGGAGCAGGTGGAGAGGTGCAGGTTCACCTCCAGCCGGTTGCCAATCATGCCCACCGGATCGTGGATGCCGGGCTGTTCATCGAGGATGAACTGCTGTGGCAGCAGATGAATCATCTCGCGCTCGGCCGGCAGCGAGACGGCGCGGGCGCGATCGACAGCGGCGCGGACATCCTCACGCGTGATCTCGCGCATGCGCGTTCCCAGGCTGATGCCGCCGCGGCTGTTGACGCCGCGCACATGCGGCCCCCCTACCCCGATCACGCAGTGAGCCAGAATCGCGTTTGCGCTCTGCTCCGCCATATCCGCGGCCTGGATGATGGACCGCGCGGCCGGAGCGAGTTCGGCTACCAGTCCCTTGCGCATACCCTTGGCCGCCGTCGATCCGTGGCCGCGATGGCGCAGGGCGCCGTCTACCACTTCGGCCACGACCACCCGCACCCGCGCACTGCCGACATCGAGCACAGTGATCAAGCCATCGTTGCGTTCGGGTGCGTTCATCCCTGGGTGTCCCGGTGGGTAGTCGTTTTATGAACCGGCTTTTGCGTTGCGTTGGACCTCTTCACTGGCTTATTCACTGGCTTGCGGATGGACGATATCTTGCCACGTTGGATGGCGGAACGGGTGTGGGCGGGTGGTGTGGCTGCCGTTTTCGCAGCCGGCTTTGCAGATGCGTGTGCCGATACGGCACTCGCCGCGGCCGGCGCAATCCCTTCATCAGCCGGCCTGGCCATCTCGAGCACCGTCTGGCGCTGGTAGCGCAGATCGATACCCGCAAGC
>DASQRJ010000337.1:0-7756 GCA_035642955.1 Acidobacteriaceae bacterium | reverse complement strand
CGGCGACAAGCAGGTTTTTGGCATCGGCGTAGCGGAGCAACACCTGCGGACGAACCGGTTTCGGGATCACGAAGGGGTTGTTGCGTGTCTGCTCCACAGTGAGCGGAATCGGCTCCCAGGGTTTGGCATTGGGAAGCGGTGGCGGCGCAGCGAAGCTGCGATCCTGCGGGACATCGGGATCGTCGGGGCCACCGCGCCCGGTGGGACGCGGCTTCTTGGCCTCTGCACGGAGGCTGTCGTCGCCGGTGAGCAGACTGCTTACGTTGAAGGACATGCCATTTTCGCTATAGACGGCGGGAGCGGAGGCGTATCCGGCGAGGATGGGGCTGGACGGCGCGTCCTTCTTCGAAACCAGCACGGTGTTCAGCGTGGTGCCAACGACCTTGATGCTTCCGCGCGGCGTGATGGAGACGCCGGGCGCGAGACCGGTGTTGATGGCGAACTCGGCGGCGTCCTGCGATGCGATGAAGAGGCCGCCCTGTTGGATGAAGTCGCGCAGATGGGTGAGGCCGGCTTCACCGAGGCCCGGACGAATGTCAGGCGTGGAATCGATGCGGCCGAGGTTGGGCGTGAGGTCGGATTTCTGCCAGGGCATGGCGTTGCCCCACATCGGGATGCCGTTGAGGATGAATTGCGAGTTGTGGCCGACGGGCGCGAAGAGGATGATGTCGTATTTCGAGCGCAGGTCGGGCTCGGCGGCGACCGTCTGGGTGCTGATATAGGCGTAGGGGACGCGCAGGTTGTCGAGCGCGAGACGCCACCATCCTTCGGGCTGGGTGTCGAGCCAGGTATGCATCAGCGCGATGCGCGGCGCGGGCACCGGATGCGCGGCGACATTCGGCAGATCGGATGCGGCGACGATATGCAGATGGAGCGGGTTGGCTGCTTTTTCGAGATCGGAGCCGGAGATGCCGCGCACGATCCAGGTGCCGGCGGGGTAGGCGTGGCCGCCGGCGGTCATGCCGGCATCTGTCGCAGTAATGGTTGCGTGAGCGAGCTGATAGCGCAGCGTGATGAGCGACGGGTCGGCGTGGTTTTCGATGAGGAAGGTATCGCCGGAAAGGGAAGCGGTGCTGAACGGAGCGGTGGGGTTGGCCACGAGCTGCATCGGCGTCTTGAGGATGGCGGTGTCGAGGATGCGGGCGCTGTCGACGCCGAAGAGCGGCGGGAGCGACCAGCCGGTGTCGTCGTAAGGAGTCTTCTGCGGATCCTCAGGAGACCAGAACTGGCGATCGAGGAGCGCGTCGGCGATGCGGCTGTAGGGCTGGTCCATGCGGATGACATAGCTGCCGGCGGGGAAGGTTCGGGAGGTGGGCGGCTTGGGCTTGCTCACTTTTGCATCGTCGTCCTTGTCGCTGACGGGCGGCGTCAACTGCGGCAATTGCACGGTGACGGCAGCGGTGGTCTGCTGGATCTCGATGTGCTGGTCGTGCAGGACGCGGAGCAGCATGGCCTGGCGACTGGGCGAGGGATCGTCTGCGGTCAGCACATAGGCGGCGGGGCCGTTCTGCGCCGGCTTCAGAATCGAGCGCTTGCTTTTGAGGTAGTAGTTGTCGAGGAAGAGCTTGGAGTTCTGCGCGAAGTAACTCAGCGTAGTGAGCAGAGCGGTTTCTTCGTAGTTGTTATTGTCGCGCTGCGACCAGAGGACTTTGGGCAGCGGCGGATTCGGTTTGTACCAGGTACGCGCGTACTCGGCCGGGGTGAGGATGCGCTCGACCGTGTCGGCGCCGCCATTGCCGAAGGTTTCGTAGAGGCGGCTGATGCCGTTGTGCATGGCGCCGAGGAACATGAGATAGCCAGGACTCCAGGTATCGAAGTCGCCGTGGGTAAAGACGCCCGGCATGTTGAGTTTGGCCATCGCCTGCACGTTGGACCAGCCGAGCAGCTGCCACTCGTTGGTGAGGATGGGGTCGATCCAACTGTTGTAGGGCCCATCGCCGACGGTGTTGTCGTAGAGGAAGGGAACGGACTCGTGCAGATCGTGCAGCACCTGCGCGTGCCAGCCGATGTAGGTGTTCAGCACGTTGCGGGTGAGCGCGAGGTTCATGGTCATGGCGTCGCGGTTGTTATCGTGCGCGACGTAGTGACCCCAATACGGAAGGTGCGGATAGGTTTCGTCGGGATGTGCGCGGTGCCAGCGGTAGACATCGACCATGCGGTCGCGGCCATCGACTTCGACGACGGGTGTGATCAGCGTGATGACGTGCGAGCGGATGTACTGGATGTAAGGAGAATCGTCGACGGCGAGACGATAGGCCAGCTCCATGAGCGCGGTAGGAGCGCCCGTCTCGGTCGAGTGGATCGTGCCGGTGATGTAGTAGACCGGGGTGGATTGGGCGATGAGCGGCGCCGCCTTGGCGTCATCCATATCGAGCGTGCGTGGATCGCCCAGCTTCGCCAGACGATCGTCATTTTCTTTCTGGTGCGCAAGGATGGATTCGTCCGCGATGGCGACCGCGATCATCTCGCGTCCTTCCTCGCTGTGCCCGATGGTGACCACGCGCACGCGCGGCGAGGCCGCAGCGAGTTCCCGGAAATATTTGTAAACATCCTCCGCATAGGGCAGCATGTTGGGCGCGCCGGCGACATCGCCAAGAACCTTGGCGGGTGTCGGCACATTCTTCGAGGCGGGCAGGTAGTCGGTGAGCGGCGAGTTGAACTCTGGCTCGGTGGTGTACTTGCGAATCGCCGCAGTGTAGGACTCGTCGATGGCCTGGTGTGGATCGCGAGCATAGTCCTGCACCTGGGCGAGAGCGGCGAGCGTGTTAAAGCAGAGCAGGGCGAGGACCGGCATGATGCGGAAAGAACGGGACATGAGGGCTACTCCGAGGCTGAAGGCTGGAAAGAGGTAACGGGTAGTGCCGGCGTCAGATGAGTGTCATGGCGCAGGCGGCGAGTGGTCGCCATACTTGTTGATCCACTTCAGTTCTTCGCGCAGCGCGATGTAGCCGTGCCAGGGATTCTTGGATAGCGAATGGCCCTCTTGAGGAAAGGTGACGAGCGCGTGTGGGATGTGGAGCGATTCGAGTGCATGCTCCAACAGGATATCCTCTAGAAACGCTACGCGGATGTCGGCATCGCCCGCGATCATGTGCGTGGGCGTGGCGACCTTGTTCATCTGGAAGATTGCCGCCTCGCTTTGATAGATCTCGGGCTTCTCCCAGGGACGACCGCCGAGATAGTCAGCGTCGTCGTAGGTCTCATCGTCATTGCCCCAGTTGGCCGCATGCTCTACGGCGCCGGCACCCGTAACCGCCGCGCGGAAGCGCGTCGTCTGCGTGATGAGCCAGTTGGTCATGTAGCCGCCGTAGCTGTAGCCGCCGATGACGAGATGCGAGGGATCGGCGGTCCCATCGGCGACGAGCGCATCGACCCCGGCTAGTATGTCTTTGCCGGGAACCGAGACGATGTGCGGCGAGATCTGTTGCATGAAGGTATCGCCATAGCCGACGGAGCCGCGATAGTTGGGGCGGAAGACCAGCCAGCCCTGCGCCGCGGCCATGGTGGCCCAATCGTACCAGTTGGCGCCGAAGCGATCGCCGTCGGCATCTGCCGGACCTCCATGAATGAGCGTGAGCATCGGCAGATGCTTTTCATCGCGCTTGCCTGGCGGATAAATCAGGAGGCCCTCGATGCTGACACCGTCATTCGACTTCCACATGTAGGGACGCCAGCCGGACTGAGCGTAGTCGAGATAGTGCGCATTGAAGTGCGTGAGGGGCTTCGCCTGATCGAGATGAGACGGAGATGATACGACGTACACCTCCTGTGGCTCATCGATCGCAGAGTGTGTCAGCAGCAGAGCATCGCCCTGCGCAGCCGCGTCCAGACCACCGTAGGTGCCGGCGATACCCGTGAGCTTCTCCGCGCGCTCGCCTTTGACGCGATAGACCTGCGTGCCGGTGCCCTGGGCGCCGGTGGCGAGAAGTGTGCCGTCGGAGAGAATGGTGTAGTCCTGCCAGTTGCCATCGAAGTCCGCGCCGAGCCGCTGGGGTGCGCCACCGTGTGCGGAGATCGAATACAGGCGCCCCTGCACATCGCGATACGGACCCTCAACCGAACCAGCCGCCGCCTGCACCGTGAAGTAGAGGCGCGCGCCGTCCGGCGACCAGCGCAGATTGTTTTCCAGACCCTGGTTGTGGGTCAACTGTGTGACGGCTCCGCCGGTGGCGGCGACGGAATAGATCTCCGTGTCTTCGGGACGCTCCAGACGATGGGAGATGGAGCCGGTGACGAAGGCGATGGCGCCGCTGTGGGGCTCAACTTTGATCGCATCGATGGCAAAAGGGCTGTGTGCGATGACCGCAGCGCCCTCCGGCAGCGACTGCCGGTTCGGGGCAACTGGCGGTTGTGCGACATTGGGCTGCGGCGCGGAAGCTGACGGCGGAGGGACAGGGATGCGGAGCAGCACATCGCCACGCTCGCTGGTCCGGTATCGGGTGGCGTCCTTCCAATCGCGTTCCTTTGCATCGGTTTCGTCTTTCGTGAGAGGTTCCTGGATGGCGATGTAGATGGCTGCGCCGTCGGCCGACCAGGCGAAGCAGTGGACATCATCTTTGCTGCGGTAGAGCGGGCGCGCTTCGCCACCTTCGGCGGAGACGATCCAGATGCGCCCGGGCGTGTCGTCTTTGTCCTTGATGTCGGAGGGTTTTTCGTCCGGCAGAAGGCGGTCGGAGGTGAACGCGATCCTGCGGCCGTCGGGTGACCAGTCGGGTCCGCTGTCGTGTCCGGAGTAGGTCAGAGGTTCTGTCTTGCCAGTGGTGGCGCGCCAGACCCAGAGATCCTCGCGAAAGCGGTTGGCCGTCCAGTCCGGCTCGCGGATGGCGATGACGGCCGCGTCGCCATCGGGTGAGAGCCGGGCCGAGGTGTACTCCGTCTCGGCCATGAAGGCGTCGAGGGTGAGCGGGGGTTTGGCCAGCGCGGTTGGAACGGGAGTCTGGGCGGAAAGCGAAAGCGTCAGCAGAATGGCAAAGAATGGCAGAACGCGAAAGGTCATGGACGCTCGAAAGAAGAGATGTCGTCTGAAAAGGTGACGGCTTCGACGATACGCCGAAGCCGCCAGGGTTGCGAAGTGAGCACAGATTTAACGCAAAAGCCCAGATAGCGTCATGTGGCGAGATCGGTTCTGAGCAGCCGTTGCTTGAGAGAACGGCTGCGTTCGGATGGGCGCCCTACCTTACACCATCTGTGCTTTTGCTCTAGAAGCTGTAGCGCAGAGAGAACTGTTGGACGCGCGGTCTGCTGAGCGTGGAGCTGTATTGACCGAGCGTGCCGCTGGCGATCTGTCCGTTGAGACCACCGAAGGAGCTGACGGGGCTGGTGTCAAAGCGCACGGAGTTGGTGGCGTTGAAGACCTCCCAGGCAAATTTGAGCGCCATCTGCTCTCGGATCTTCCACGATTTGGTGAGCCCGGTGTCCATGTCGAAGTAGCCGTCGCCGCGGAAGTTATTGCGCTGTCCGGCCTCACCCGGATAGGGCAGACGAATCGGCGAGCCGGAGGCCAAACCGTTGTTGAGCGCGTCGGGATCGGCAAAGACCTCCGGGGAGCCGTTCACGATGTGCTTATGAAGCTTGACCGCCCCGGTGACCACCGTGTTGCTCTCTTCCTGCCAGTTGGTCGCCCAGCCGGTTCCCACCACGGAGAAGGGCAGAGCGCTGGACCAGCGGGCAAGGCCGGAGAGCTGCCAACCTGCGACGAAGCCATCCGCCAGCCTGCCGCCGGAGCTAAGGAAGCGTTGATTGGCGCCAAAGGGCAGCAGGATGACCCAGTCGCCGTTGATGAGGTGACGGGTATCGAAGTCCGAGACGCCGCGGTTGAGCTCAGGCTGGAAGGTGTTGATGATCTCGGAGAAGGAGCCGCCGCTGTTGTACAGGCTGCTTCCCGTGCCGTTGATTTCGTTGACGCGCTCCGTATCCGAGCCGAGATCGATGGAGTTGGAGAGGGTATAGGTGAGGTCGAATTGCACGCCGTGGCTCATGGCGTGGCGCAGGATGAGCTGTCCTGCGTTGTAGCTGGAGCCGCCGGTGTTCGACCAGGCATAGAGCGAAGAGAACTGTCGCTGGTAGAAACGAGGTGTCGTGTTGGGTCCGCAACCGAGCGTGCAAAAGACGTCGATGTCCGCCAGCGCTGTGGTTTCGTTGCCTCGCTCAAATGCCCACTCGTTGCTGTAGATGTTCTGAGTGGCACTTATCCCGCCGGTCGCGAGATAGGGGAAGAGGTCCTCGAAGTAGGGGATTGCCTGCACAGTAGCGTTCGCCGCGTCGCTCGGATCTGCATAGCCATTGTTGCGATCGACATCCTGCGACAGCAAAGTGCCGGCGCGGAAATAGTCCATGCCGGACTTTGGATCGACAAGATCGAGCGGTTCAGCCAGGTCGAGCTGCTGCAGGAGCCTGCGTCCCAGGCGGCCAATATAGGCCGCTTCGAGGGTAAACCCGCCAGGCAATTCGCGCTGCACTGAGAAGTCGATCGCCTCGGAGTACGGCGTCCTCAAATGGTCGTCGATACCCCAGGTAATTGCGAAGCCGCAATTCGTATCTGTGGGAGGCGTGTATGGATATTTCACGGTACCCGGCAAAGCGCAACTGCCGACCGAGGGCAGGTTGTGCAATCCGGTGAAGCGCGGAGCGGTATCGGGCGAATAGCTGCCGGCGGGATTGGTGATGCTGGTGGTGAGTCCGAAGGAGCCAAGCTGGTCGAAGGAGTTCACGATGCCCTGGCCGAAGTGATCGTAATAGAGTCCGAACCCACCACGAATGGATGTCTTGTTGTCAGGAGAGTATGCAAACGCGAGGCGCGGAGCCACGTTGGCGAACTGAGACGGCCAGTATGGTTTCAGCCCGCGTGCCTGCCCACTGGGGGCGAAAGTGATGTCAGGCTGTTCCGTCAGGCCTTGTGCAGCGCCGGCGGCCCGGTTTACCAGCCATTGATGGATATCGATGGTGGGCGCAACCTGCTGCCCATTCGATTCATAGGGTGTTTGCAGCAAGGACTGCCGGATACCGAAGGTCAATGTGAGGTTCGGTTGAAGGCGCCATGAATCCTGCACGAAGTATTCGAACTCATTGGTTTTGAAATGACGCGGCACCGAGGTCCCGTCGCCCAACGAAGCGCCCGTCGTTCCGTCGCTCGATACAGAGTAGTTGTACTGCCCGTTTACTTCGGGAACGATGCCACTGAGAGCGGCAATCGCGATGTTGTAGGAGTTCGAGAAGCCCGAATCCACGCCAGGGAACCCAAAGGCGCCGGGATCGAAGCTGCCACCGGTGTTCGCGATGTTTCCGCCGCCTGCGATCCAGTATTCATTGGTGCTGGCGCTGTTGAAGCTGGAAGCATCGGAGCTGCGATTGTTGAAGACGAGCCGGTAGTTCACGCCAAAGCTGAGGCTGTGCTGGCCCTTGGTCCAGGTGAACGTGTCAACGACGTTATGGACTGGAACATCGATGATGGTGGAACGTGTCTGCGCGGTGGCTTGATCCAAGAAGCGGAAGCTAACGTAATCGCCCTGTCCAATGCCGCGATCTGCGTTGCCCTGACGGACGTAGCCGTAACGCAGGTCATTGACCATGTGCGAATTCAGGCTCCAGTCCCATCCGGCGGCCAGGCCCTTGGTGTTGTCGGTGATGAAGCTGGATGCGGGCTGCCCGGGGTATTGCAGAACGCCCGCCGAGGTGTCCTTTTGCAGGTTGCCGCGGATAAACAAGTGATGACGTTCGTTCAATTGGTAATCCAGCTTTGCAATCGAGGTGTTCAGCG
>DASQRJ010000336.1:0-4759 GCA_035642955.1 Acidobacteriaceae bacterium | reverse complement strand
CGGAGTCGCTCAGCTATCCGGACTATTTCGACTGGCGCGCGCAGAACCGTTCCTTGTCCGGGCTGGCCTCATACGCGGGACAGAACATGACGATGACCGGCGTGGGCCAGGCGCAGCAGCTCGGCGCGTATGTCGTGTCGTCGAATTTCTTTCAAGTGCTGGGCGTTGCGCCGATGCTGGGGCGGGATTTCCGCTGGGATGAGGAGCGGCCCGGCAACCGCGCGGTGATGCTGAGCCATGAGTTGTGGCAGTCCCGGTTTGGCGGTGAACGCGAGATCGTGGGCCAGCAAGTGACTCTGGATGGCGAGCGTTACACGGTCGCCGGAGTGATGCCGAAGGGATTTCACTTCCCGACAGAGACCGGCGTGGAGGCATGGATCTCCTTAGCGCACGCACAAGAGGGCCAGTCGCCTGCGACGAAGCAGCGCGGCTTTGATGATTTGGAAGTGATTGGCCGGTTGAAGCCCGGGGTCACAGTGGAGCAGGCGAAGGCGGACCTGAGCAGCATTGCGCGCGGACTGGCGGCGCAATACTCCGACTCGAACAAGTGGTACACGACAGCCCGGGTGATTCCGCAACTTGAGTTTGAGGTGGGCAAGACGCGGCCCGTGCTCGAGGTGTTGTTTGGCGCGGTGGCGCTGGTCCTGCTGATTGCATGCGTGAACGTAGCGGGCCTGCTGCTGGTGCGCAGCTCGCGGCGCAGCGGCGAGATTGCGCTGCGTAGCGCGCTGGGCGCGAGCCGGAGCGAGATTGTGTGGCAACTGCTGACGGAGTCGGTGGTGCTGTCGGTGATCGGCGGAGTTGCGGGAGTCGCTTTGGCGAGCGGGACTTTGAAAGAGCTGGCGCTGCTGTTTCCGAAGGCTTTGCCACGGTTGGGCGATGTGTCGATCGATCTTCCGGTGCTGGCGTTTGCCCTGGCCGTGTCCGTGTTGACCGGGATCCTGTTCGGAGTTGTGCCGGCGCTGCGCGTGTCGCAGCTGGCGCCGGCGTTGGCGTTGCGTGACGGCACGCGCACGGTCACCAGCGGGCGCGGGCATCACCGGCTGCAGACGTGGCTGGTGATTGCCGAGACGGCGCTGGGGCTGGTGCTGCTGGTAGGCGCGGGTTTGCTGATCCGCAGCTTTGTGAGTGTGCTGCGCGTGGACCCGGGATTCGATGCGCATCACGTGCTGACGGCGCGCTATACGATGCCCGATGCCGGGTACCCACACGATCGCAAGATCCAGTTTGTAGAGGAACTCGTTGCCCGGCTGAACACGCTGCCGGGAGTGAAGCAAGCGTCAGCGGGATGGCCGATGCCTATGTCCGGCAGCGATGCCACAATCTCGTTTACCGTCGAAGGTCATCCGGTGGCAAAGGCAGATCATCCGAGTGAATCGCTGGGTGTGACGTTGCCCGGTTATTTCGAGACGATGCGGATTCCACTGATTGCCGGCCGCACCTTCAACACGCTGGACCAACCAAAGAGCCCGCCGGTGGCAATCATCGACCAGGCGTTTGCGAAGAAGTATTTTTCCGGCGTGAATCCGATTGGGCGGCACATGACGGCGGATGAGGGCGATGACGTGGTCGAGCATCCAGTGCGCGAGATTGTGGGGGTGGTGGGCGACATCCGGCAGCGGGGACTGGCTACGGATGCCGTTCCGCATTACTACCTGCCCTGGACGCAGGCGGTGATCACGACGCCGTATCTCGTTCTTCGTACGACGGGCGATCCAGCAATGCTGGAGCGCGCAGTGCAGGCGACGATCGCGGGCATGGACTCAAACATTCCCACGTATCGGGTGCATCCGCTGGAATATTACGTGGCGCAGGCGGTGGCACCAGCGCGCTTCCAGACGCTGCTGCTGACCAGCTTCGCCGGCATCGCGCTTCTGCTGGCAGCGGTGGGCCTGTACGGCGTGCTCTCCTACGTGGTGCAGCAACGGGCGCTGGAGATTGCTCTGCGACTGGCGGTGGGGGCGCAGCGCGGCGATGTGGTGCGCATGATCCTGACGCGAGGGATGACGCTGGCGGCGATTGGGGTAGCAGTGGGACTTGGAATCTCGTTTGTGGTCACGCGCTTCATTGCGACGCTGCTCTATGGAGTGAAGCCGTCCGATGCGCTGACCTACTGCGCGATGTCGCTGGTGCTGCTGGCGGTAGCGTTTGTGGCGAGCGCAGCGCCGGCCTACCGTGCCGCACAAACCGACCCGATGACGACGCTGCGGACGCAGTAGCTAGAGCATTTTTCCTGATGCTGTGGAGTGGCGAGTGGATCTCGGCGTGGCTTTTCTTTACGGAAAAGCCACAAGGACCTTCGCTTGTCCCTCTACACCTACAGGAAAAATGCTCTACGATTCTGCTCAGGCGATGGTGTTCTGCGCTTCCTTGGTGTGGCTGGCGGTGTGGATGTTCTTCGCCAGCCCCAGCTTGCCCAGGAGCCAGATGCCGTAGTAGTTCAGGTCGAACTCATACCAGCGCAGACCGTGCCGCGCCGACACGGGATGCGCGTGATGGTTGTTGTGCCAGCCCTCACCGCCCGTCAACAGGGCCACCCACCAGTTGTTGCGCGAGTCGTCGCGGGTAGCGAAACGCCTGGAACCCCACATATGGGTCGCTGAATTGACCAGCCAGGTGGCATGCAGGCCGAGTGTGACGCGGAGGAAGATGCCCCAGAGCACCCAGGGCCATCCACCGATGGCGAGCAGTGCGAGCGCGAGCACCACGAGCGGAACCCAGTGGTAGCGATTCAGCCAGAGGTAAAAACGGTCCTTCTTCAGATCGGGCACATATCTTGCGAGCAGCGCTGGTTCCTGATCGGCGCCTGCCCCGTGAATGACCCATCCCGCATGAGACCACCAGGCGCCTTCTCGCGGCGTGTGCGGATCGCCGGGCCGGTCGGTGATCTGGTGATGCACGCGGTGCGTCGCGACCCACACCAGCGGGCCGCCCTCCAGGCTCAGCGTCGCGCAAACGGCCAGGATATGTTCCACCCACTTTGGCGTCTTGTAGCCGCGATGCGTCAGCAGGCGGTGGTAGCCCATGCCGATGCCGATGTTGATGGCGACGACATGCAGGGCAATCAGGAGAACGAGCACCTGCCAACTGAAGAAGAACAACGCCGCGATTGCGCCCAGATGAAAAACGAGCATGAAACTGAAGATCGTCCAATTGAAGGCCCGCGTCTGGGCGGCGCGGCTGAGCGCCTGCGGCTCGTGCTCCCGCACCGTTGCGTGGGCTGTCGTGTGGGTCTGGGGGAAAAGCGGCCGGCTGCCGATCGCGTCAACGGGATTCGTCTCGTCGGCGAGAACGGGTGAAGTCGGGGATGCCAATGTCGCCATCTCTCTAGCATCAAGCTCAAAGTGCTTTGGCTTTGTCGCAGTTTTGTAATTGCGCTTGGTTACCGCCAAAACCGTCAACGACTGCATTACATTTCTGTGACATTCGACATCTAGAGCATTTCGGTATAGGTGTAGACCGTGCAGCGACCGCTCTGGTGGCTTTTCGTTAAGGAAAAGCCACACTGAATGCCTCTCGGCGGTTCGCTGTGTTACCGAAAATGCTCTAGTCGATGGACGGAAGGCGCAGATCCGTGTAGTGACGGTTGCGCTCCAGGCAGAGGGCCTCCACGACCAATTCGTGATCATCGCGTTGGGGAAGACCGGAGACGGTGACCGATCCGATGACGCCGGTGCCTGCGAGGGTGATGGGAAATGAGCCGCCGTGGCTGGCGTAGTCAGCGACGGCCAGCCCGTACTTTTCCTGCAGGGTGGTGTTGCGCGCTTTGAGCGCGAGGCCAATGGCGTAACTGCTGCGATGCAGACGCGCGACGAGGTTTGCCTTCCGTCGAGCCCACTCGGCATTGTCGAGTGAGGTGCCGCGCAAGGCTGCGTAAAAGAGCGGTGCGCCGGGCTGATTGCCGAGGTGCGGGGCGAAGCGGCGAATGTCGATCACGACGGAGAGTTGACGCTCCACTGCCAGCTCCCGCAGCGTGGAGCCGAGCTGCCAGGCATCGTCCTCATTGAAAGAGGTCCATTGCAGCTCGCGCTCCTGCCGGGCGATGCATTCAAGGTCATCTTCTGCTTGATTGTCGACAGCCATAGATGCTCCTGGTTGATAGGAGGGTACAGCAGATCCCTCCACTGCGCTTCGGTCGGGATGACGATGCTTTGTGCGCGACGGTTATTTCAACAGCACTCCGACGATGGATGCCGACATGAGGTTGGCCATGGTGCCGGCGAGCATGGCGCGCAGTCCGAGCCGCGCGAGTTCGTTGCGGCGCTCCGGGATGAGCGCGCCGATGCCGCCGATCTGGATGCCGATGGAACTGAGGTTGGCGAAGCCGCAGAGGGCGAAGGTGGCAATGGTGAAGGAGCGCGGATCGAGCGTGCTCTTGAGCGCTCCGAGGTCGGCGAAGGCGATGAGTTCGTTGATGACCATGCGCGTGCCAAGCAGGTTGCCAACCATCGGCGCAGAGTGCCATGGGATGCCGATGAGCCACGCGATGGGCGCAAAAGCCCAGCCGAGAACTTCATCGAGCGAGGTGGGGAAGGGGATGTGGTGCGGGCTGAGCCAGTTGTGCACGCCGCCGAAGATGCCATTGACCAGAGCGATGAGCGCCACGAAGGAGATGAGCATGATGGCGACGTTGAAGGCGAGGCGGCCGCCGTCGATAGTGCCGCGCGCCACCGCGCCAAGGAAATTCTCTTCGCGGTGCTCTTCCGCTTCGGGCAGGTGCACGTGGCCCAGGGTGTCGGGGATTTCGGTTTCGGGCACC
>DASQRJ010000335.1:0-2830 GCA_035642955.1 Acidobacteriaceae bacterium | reverse complement strand
GAGCGCCCCCTGCGCGTGATGGGCGGCATTGGAACCGCGGAGACGACCAGCTATGCGGTGAGCGTGCCGGTGAACCCTGAGCGGCCCGGCCACGCGGAGGCAGTTACTGGCAGCGACGCGATGGTGGTTCTGCCGAATGGGCACGAAGCGTCACCGGGGACGCTGGGCGCACTTGCCATCACCGGAGAGGCGTTGGCCATCGGATACCTCGGCCAGCCGGAGGCGACGCTTGCCGCATTTCCCGAGGCGCAGCGCGATAACAGCCAGCGGCTGCGCTGCTTCCACCTGCCGGTGCAAGCGACGCGGCTGGCAGATGGAAGCCTGCTGACCGGCGCCGCTGCGGTTTCCGCGGTGGCTGCGGTGAAGGCGGCGCAACCGCGCAAGGGAACAGCGGAGGAAGTTGAGGCGCTGCTGCTGCATCATCCGCTGGTGGGAGAGTGTGTTGCGCTCTCGTCCGCACCGGGCGAGCGCGTCACCTGCGTCTTTGCCACGTTGAAGCAGGGCCAAGATCCACGCGCCGAGCGCGCCCTGAGGGAGCACCTGGAGAGCCAGCTTCCACGCGAATCGCAACCGGCAGCCTTGATACTGCTTCCTCGCATTCCGCTGGATGCGGCGGGTAAGCCGGATCGTGTTCGCCTGACGGAAGATTGTGAGGCGGTGCTGCGCCGCTATACCGGAACCCCGCTGCCCGAGGTGCAGCCCGGGAAACAGGCAGACGTGGTGCGCAGCATCTGGCAGCGGCTGCTGCATCGCATGCAGGTGGACCCGGATGAAGACTTCTATGCCAGCGGCGGCACCTCGGTGCAACGCATTCGCTTATATGCAGAGCTGAACCAGCGTTTTCCCGGCGCGTTCACCATGGCGGAGCTGCGCTCGCTGAATACCATCCGCAAGGTGATCGAGCATCTCAACAGCGATGTGGCGCGCGAGCGCATGCTGCAGGTCGAACATCGCGGCGCCTGATTGATGGTTGGATGAGAGGGCGCATCGTTCATGCGACCCATCGCCTGGAAGACCCGGCGCGCTTTCTTCTGCACAACCGGCAAACAGCAGATCCATCGACTAGCCATGCTCTCTCTGAGCAGTAGCCTGATGTTTATCCGGCTCTCAGATACTCCGAGGGCGTAATAATGCGCATTCCTTTATATGTGTCGAGAGTCAATAAATCCTTTTCGCTCATGGCCTTTTCGAGCGCCAGAGTTGGCGTGCCGTGATGTTTCGCAAACTGGAGGGCGGAAATCCAGACGTTTGTGTCGATGACGACGATCACCCGTTAGACCGTACCTTGCGACGGCGCGGCTTCTCGGCGCGCACTTCTCTAATGAGCCGGGGCACATCGGCCTCGGTGTAGCCCTTCGGGTTGCGTCCTGCGGCATATTCGCCCAGCTCATCCAGCGTCGTTCGCGCCTGCTGTGCGGAGTACGCGCGGAAGGCTTCCCGGAATAGTTCGCTCATGGTGCGGCTGTCTCGCCGAGCAAGCGCTTCGGCCCGCTGCGCCAGTTCGGGTGGCAGGCTGATCGTGTAGACCTTCGATTTCCTTGCAGTAGCAGTAGCCATATCAGAATATTACATTGTAATGGAATCCATTACAATCAATGGCGCCGCTGCACGCTCACTTTGTCCGTCTCGCGTTGCGCATGCGGCGCGCGCAAATCTTAACGAATGACCGTGAGAAGCTGGGAGCCGCGCGCGCTCAGGATGACACCGCATGAGCTACGTATCAGGGTACGAGCGTTGCGGTCTTGAGGAAGTCGTAGCTGCCGGAGGCATTTACCTTGATGTTCTGCATGCGACGGGTGTGCACCACCACGTTGTCCTGATACCAGAGCGGGATGGTGGGGACATCGCGCGCGAGAATCTGCTGCACCTTCACGTAATCGGCGCGCGCCTGGTCCTGACTTGTGGAAGCGGCAGCGTCTGCCATGAGTGCGTCTAGCTCCGGGTTCAAATAGTGGCCGCGATTTGCGCCATGCGGCGGTAGACTCGCGGCTGTATAGGCGAGGCGGAAGATATCCGGGCTTTCGTTGCCGCCGATCCAGCGCAGCGCATACATGCCGAAGGCGCCCTTGGTGATATCGGCGAAGAAGGTTCCAAACTCGTAGAGCCGCACGTCCATTGCGATGCCGACGGCGCGCAGCTCCTGCTGGACAACCAGAGCCATCAATCGTGTCGGGTTGTTGGCGTTCGAGATCTTCATCTCCAGATGAAAGCGGATGCCATCCGGACCGCGGCGATATCCAGCAGCGTCGAGCAGCGCATTTGCTTTTTCCTGATCGTAAGGATAGTGAACGATCTCTTCGGTGCGCGCCCAGTGCCCGGGTGGCAGAAGATCGTCCGCGAGCCGAGCCTCTCCACGCCAGATGGTGTCGAGAATGAGCTGGCGGTTGATGGACATCGCCACGGCCTGGCGCACGCGGACGTCGCGGAGGTAAGGATCGCGCAGGTTCAGATTGATGTAATTGACGATGGTGCCGGGTGAGCTCTGGATCTGGAGCTGCGGGTTTGCACGCAGCGCATGGACAGTGTCCGGCTCGAGCGCGTTGATCTCCACATCGGCCGAGCCCTTTTGCAACTCGAGCGCGCGGGTGGTGTCATCGGGAACGACATTGAAGCGGAGACGCGGAATCGATGGTTCCGGCTGCCAACTGTCATGGTTGCGCTCGAGGATGACATCCCTGTCCTGCTGCTGGGAGACGAATTTGTAGGCGCCGGTACCGATGGGGTGTCGCCAGAAATCTTTGCCGCTGCCCGCGGGCACGATGCCGAGCGCGCCGTCAGACAGGTTCCACAACAGGAACGGATCAGGTTTCTTGAGGTGCACCACGCAGGT
>DASQRJ010000334.1:0-2683 GCA_035642955.1 Acidobacteriaceae bacterium | reverse complement strand
ATAGTGCAGCACCAGCGATGACCCATCGAGCAGCGCGCGACGCTCGACGCTCAGAGCGCCTCCGCAGGCGGTGGTGCGCAGCGTGACCGGATCCTCTTCCTGCCACGGCTGCCGCCATAGCTCACCGTGGTCGGGAGCCGTGCCCGACGGCGCAACCGTGGGCAGGCATTCATCGAAACCGCCACCATCCCAGTCTTCAAAGCCCGCGTCACTGCGTGCCTCGGCGTATGGACGGAGCGGCGGAAGCAGCCATTCTGTATTCGTACGCCGGCTGAAGAGCGAAATCAGCTTGCCGCCGCTTTGCGGGGCGACGACCACGCGCAGGTGCTCGTTCTCGAGGATACGCAGGACTCCTTCGGAGCGAGTCTGAAAGCCCGCAGTGGAGGTCATGGCGGAGGTCACGCGCGGCTCCCCAGGTAGTGCGCCGCCGGCGCCTCGCGCAAACGCGCCGCGGCATCTTCGGGCAGGATGTCGCGCTGCGGCATGCCCAGCATCTCGAAGCCGACCATGAACTTCTTCACCGTGGCCGACCGCAGCAGCGGGGGATAGAAGTGCGCGTGGAAGTGCTGCTCCGGCCCCGGCCCCTGATGGAACCCCATGGTGTACGGGAAGCTGGTCTCAAAGAGATTGTCGTAGCGGATGGTCAATTGACTCAGGATATCGGCCAGTGCGCGGCGTTCGGCGGCGCTGAACTCCGGCAGCTCGCGCAGCGGTTGCCGTGCCAGCACCAGCGTCTCAAAGGGCCACACTGCCCAGTACGGCACCACCGCGAGAAATGCATCGTTCCGGCAGACGATGCGCTCCTGCTGCGCCGTCTCGAGCGCGGCATAGTCGGCAAGCAGCCCGCGTCCGTGCGTCTCCCGCCACAGCTTCAAGTTCACGCGCTCTGCGGCAGGCTCATCCGGCACATGCTCGGTGGCCCATATCTGGCAGTGAGGATGCGGATTGCTGGCGCCCATCATGGCGCCGCGGTTCTCAAAGATCTGCACATGCTGGATGGAGGGCTGCGCGGAAAGCTCAACATATTGCGCGGTCCACGCCTCCACCACCGCTTCGATCTCCGGAACCGTCATACGTGCCAGCGTCAGGCTGTGATCGGGGTGGAAGCAGAGCACGCGGCAGCGCCCGCGCTCCTGCTCGGCGCGAAGCAGCGGCGATTCGGTAGCGGCTGGCGCCGGCGCATCCGGCAGCAGAGCGGCGTAGTCGTTATCAAAGGCAAAAACAGATGCATATTGCGGGTTCCGGTGGCCCCCGGCGCGTTCATTTCCGGGACAGAGGTAGCATTGGGGATCGTAGTGGACCGGCGCAGCCGTCTCTGTCTTTCCCGTCTCTCCCTGCCAGGGCCGCTCGGTCCGGTGCGGCGACACCAGCACCCAGTCGCCACGCAACGGGTTGTAGCGGCGGTGCGGAAAGGCATTGCGAGGCGATGTCATGACGAACCTGAATCCGGGTACGTTACTCAACGCGAGCGATTGTAACCGATTACAACGGACTGGTATACAACTTCCTGCGACCCCTCACAATAACCCGAATCTGGTGGGGCAGGTTATCCTCTGTCTGAATCGAGGGTCATCCGGGCTCCCCACGCCGCGGACCCCGCTCGGGGGCAAATGAACATCCAGGCAGTCGCAGATCGCGCACGCGTCTCCACCGCCACGGTATCCCGCACCATCAACGGATCCAACAAGGTGGCGCCCAAGACCGCGGAGCGGGTGCGCCGCGCCATCGAAGCACTCGGCTACTACCCCAACACCAACGCCCGCGCCCTCGGCTCCGGCCGCAGCCGTATTTATGGCCTCATCATCTCCGATATCACCAATCCCTTCTTCCCGGAACTGGTGAAGTCCTTCGAGGACATGGCCGTGCGCAACGGCTATGAAGTCATCGTTGCCAACACGGGCTACAGCCCGGAGCGCACCGAGGTCTGCGTGCAGCGCATGCTGGAGCGGAAGGTCGACGGCGTCGCCGTGATGACCTCCGAGATGGGCTCCCATCTCATCGACCGCTTCCACCGCGGACAGATTCCCATGGTCTTCCTGGACACCGGCGACCCGGCAAACGGCATCAGCAATGTTCTGGTCGATTATGCGGCGGGCGTGGACGATGCGGTCGAGCACATCACCTCGCTTGGCCACACCCGCATCGCCTTCATCAGCGGGCCTCTGGACCTGGCCTCTGCGCGTACCCGCCGCCAGGCGCATCTCGCGTCGCTGAAGCGAAAGGGGCTGACCATCAACAAATCTCTGATCGAGGTGGGCAACCACCGCATCGACGGTGGACGCGCCGCGATGGAACGCCTGCTTGCCCTGGAGGAACGGCCCACCGCCGTGATCGCCTCCAACGACCTCACCGCCATCGGCGCCATCGGCGCACTGCATCGCCGTAACATACGCGTGCCCGAGGACATCTCCGTCGTCGGCTTCGACGACATTGAAATCAGCGCCTTCCTGCACCCCGCGCTCACCACGGTGCGCCTCTCCCGCGCCGCCATCGCCGACCGCGCATTTCAGGCGCTCTTCCGCGCGGGCAAGCGGGAAGAAGGCCCGCTTCCCGCGGTCGAATACCGCATCCGGCCCGAGTTCATCGTGCGCAACTCGACCGCGCCACCGCCTGGGAAGCGCAAAGGGATCACGCTGCTCAAAGGTGTGGGGGAGTAGGTGGTAGCCGTCGCGGAAAGTGGAAC
>DASQRJ010000333.1:0-2495 GCA_035642955.1 Acidobacteriaceae bacterium | reverse complement strand
CGGCAACTTCTGGGGCAACGCCGTACTTACCGTCTGGTGGAAGGAAGACCCGCGCTATTTCCGGAAGGGCACGGGCTCGTTCCCTCGCCGCTTTCTCTGGGCTGCTGTCACGACGGTGTGGTGCCGGCGCGATAACGGCACATGGGGGCCCAACTACGCCAACGTGGCCGGGAACTTCATTGCCGGAGGCATTTCGAACCTCTACTATCCGTCAGAGGAAGGTGGATTCGAGAAGACCACCGTCTCGGCCCTCACGGTTACAGGCGAGGGAACCTTCGGAGCAGAGCTGCTCGAATTCTGGCCGGACATAGCGCGCCACTTCCGCAACAGGAAGAAGTCCACACTCTAGTCACGCCCGGGTGCATTCCGCGCACTGGCAGTGGCGGCGCAGGAAATCCCAGGAATAAATGCCGCTGGAGTGGCCGTCATTCCACCTGAAGACCACCGCGTAGCGACCCGCCGGCTCCACGCTGTTGGGGCGGGGCGGCGCTTCATACATGGGCAGAAGACCAACAGGCGCGGGCTTGCGCTCGCCCGGCTCCAGACCCGCAGCCTCGCGCGCTTCGTGGCAGGTGGCGCAGGGGCAGGCATCCCGCAGCCAGCGGAAGGTCCAGGCGCTACGGTGGCCGTCTTTCCAGTCGATCTCCATGCCGGTGCCTTCGCTCTGGTGGATGCGCACCTTCGCCGGATCGACGGCCTCGCGCGGCAGCGGAGCTCGGTCGGCCCGGCGCGCCTCGCGCTCATCAACAATGCGGATGCCTTCGTGACTCATGGCTCTTTCAGGATACGCGCTGACTGCATGGGAGCCCTATCCTCCGCAACGCGCAGGACGGGAGATTCGCCACATGCTTACGGGGTGCGCACAAAGAAATACGCCGCCATTCCGAGACCGATGGCGACCACGAAGGTGCGCATCAGCCTGGCACTGAGCCGGCGCGAGTAGCGGCCTCCGAGGTATCCGCCCAGGGCCGCGGTGAGCATCATGAGCAGGCAGAGATGCCAGACGATCTGCCGCTCAACAATGAAGGTGACGACGGCGATGCCGTTGGCGATGGTGGTCGCAACCACCTTGAGAGCATTCACCTCGCGGATGCTTTGGATACCGAAGATGGCCAGCGCCGCCATGATGAGGAATCCCGCGCCCGCGCCGAAGTAGCCGATGTAAAAGCACACCACCGCCAACGCCACGCACAGCGGCAGGTAGCGGGGACGCGCCTCGGCAGTGGAATCGGGCCGCCGGCGCGCGATCCACTGCGCGATCGGCGAACTGGCCGCGAACAGCAGCGATGCCGTCAACAGCAGCCATGGAACCAGTCGCAGGAAGGTTCCCTGCCCCGTCCGCAACAATACGACGGCGCCTGCGAAGCCGCCCAGCAAGGCTGAGAGCGAGACGGGGACGAGCAAGCGCAGATTCACCCCCAGATCCTCCCGATAGGCAGCGATGGAAGTGAGCTGACCGGGCCACAAAGCCACCGTGTTCGTCGCATTCGCGGCAATCGGCAGCACGCCGACGCCGAGGAGCGCAGGGAAGGAGAGAAATGAACCGCCGCCGGCCACTGCATTCAATGCGCCGGCCAGAAATGATGCGATGGCAAGCCAGCTTCCCTGATGGAAGAACGGCATCATCAGGAATGGATGCGCCAGAGTCGCCGGGGTCGCCACATCGTCAGTCAGCCACGCAGATGAGGCATTTCAGATATTCGGTCTCGGGAATGGTCAGGATCACGGGGTGGTCCGGGGCGGCGCCACGTCGTTCCAGCAGGCGCAGGCGGCGTCCGGCATCGCTTGCGGCTGCGCCTACAGTGGCGGTGAAGTCGGCATCGGAGATGTGGTGCGAGCAGGAACAGGTTACGAGGACGCCGCCCGGCCGCAACATCTTCAGCGCACGCAGATTCAGCTCCTTGTAGCCGCGCAGCGCGCCCTCAACCGCACGCCTGCTCTTGGCAAAGGCGGGCGGGTCGAGGACGATGGTGTCGTATTGGGTGCCGGCGTCGCTCCACGCGCGCAAGAGTTCAAAGGCATCCGCCTCGACCCAGTCCACTTCGGCGGCGAGCTGGCTGCGGTTGGTTTCCAGATTGCGCTCCGCGACCTCAAGGGCGCTGCGCGATGCATCCACGCCGGTCACGCGCGTGCAACGTTGCGCCCCGTGTTTTGCAGCCAGATGCAAAGCAAAGCCACCCTGATAGGTGCAGACGTCCAAAGCCTCGCCCCGCGCATGCTCGGCGGCTGCCGCGTAGTTAAGCCGCTGATCGAGGAATGCGCCGGTCTTCTGTCCGGAGGCCGCGTCGTAGGCGAAGCGCAGGCCGTTCAACTGGAAGGTGGTTTCGAGTACGGGCTTTGCCGCGTCCTTCGCGTAGAGAGTGGCGAGCGCGGGCGTCTCCAGCCCTTCAAGCGCCGCGATGCGGGCGTCTCCACGCTCGACGATGGTCTCGGGCGCGAGTTCTTCGACCAGAATCCGCGTGACCAAGGCGCGCACCTCCGGCCGGTCGAGGCCG
>DASQRJ010000332.1:0-11059 GCA_035642955.1 Acidobacteriaceae bacterium | reverse complement strand
CAGGACTCCGCTCATATTACCCGCACCTCAAACTTCAGTTTTTCGACCAACTTCGCGGCCGCCTCTTTGGGCGAACCTTCGATCAACAAGGTCTCCTTCTTCTTCTCCGGCAGGTAAACACGATCGAGGGTTACGGTAGCCGCGGCGGCCTGCGGCAGATCGCCCGCGGAGACGCGGCGCACCTCCTTGGTCTTGGCTTTTTTGATCCCCATGAGCGTTGCGTACCGCAGCTTGCTGATGCCGGATTGAATGGTAAGCAAGGCGGGCAGCGGCATCACGACATGCTGGAACCAGCCGTCCTCAAGCTCACGCTTGACCTTGATCGAGCCATCGCCGGCTTCCACCTGCATGATGATGGTGGCGTGAGGGATGCCGAGCAGTTCGGCGAGCACGACGCCGGTCTGGCCGAGACCGAGATCGTCCGATTGCAGGCCGGTGAGGATGAGATCCGCCTTTTCGTCCTTGATAGCCGCGGCGAGGCGGCTGGCGATGCCGAGTGTATCGAGCGAGGCCAGATCGTCACACTCAATGTGGATGGCGCGATCGGCACCCTTGGCCAGTGCCTCTCGAATGGTCTGCGAACCACGCTCCGGACCCGCGAGCAACGCGACGACTTCGCCACCATGCTTCTCTTTCAGTTGCAGCGCCTCTTCCAGCGCGTAGGCATCGGGCTCGTTGATCTCATAGCTGAGATCGTCCTCATCGATCCAATGACCGCTCGCGTCGATGCGCAGGCTTGAATCCCGGACGGGCACCTGCTTGATAGCCACGATGATCTTCATAGGTTCTGTGCTCCGTTGGACGGTGTATCTGTTGCATTGGCGATGGATTGCGCTGCGATCTGGGCAATATCGAGGAGTTGCGGCGGCGTGTCGCTGGTGGCAGCCAGCGCATCGCGAAACATAGTGTTACAGAAGGGGCAGGCAGCGCCGACGATGCCAGCGCCGGTAGCGGCGAGCTCCTTTGCCCGCACGTGACTCACACGCTCGCCGGATTCTTCTCCGAGAAAGGCCAGTCCGCCACCGGCCCCGCAGCAGAAGGAACGTTCGCGCGCACGCGGCGGATCGATGACCTTTCCGGAACGTGCGAGCACTTCGCGCGGCTGGTCGTAGGAGCCGCGATAACGGCCCAGATAGCAGGGATCGTGATAGACGATATCGGGGCCGTCCGTTTTTGGGAGCTTATCCTGATAGCGGGCCATGAACTCACTGTGATGCTCGATCTCGGGCGAGGCGCCGTACTCCTGCCAGTCCTTGGCGATGGTACGAACGCAGTGGGGGCAAATCGTCACAATTTTTGTCACCTTCTGCTGCTTCATGATCTCCAGGTTCTGCTCCGCCAGCTGCTGAAAGACGAGGTCATTCCCGAGCCGGCGCACTGGATCGCCGGTGCACTTCTCTTTTTTGAGAACCCCGAAGCTGGTGCCGAGGTACTGCATTACTTTTGTGAAAGAAGCGATGATCTCGCGTCCCTGCGGGTCATAGGCACCCATGCAGCCGAGCCACAGGCAGTACTCCTGTGAACCATCGAAGATGGGAAGCTCCTGCTTCTTAATAAATTTGTCACGCTCGGCAGCGCTCATGCCAAGCGCATTGCCGCTGCGCTCGAGCGCAAGAAAGAGCTTGGTGCCGTGATCATCTTCGTAAGCCCCGGTGTTCACCGCGCCGCGCCGCAGCCCAATGATGACCGGGAGATGCTCAATACCGACGGGACACTGAAATTCGCAGGCGCCACAGGTGGTGCACTGGAAGGCCGCCTCCTGGGAGTTGTACTTGCCGAGCAGCGGTTCTTCGGAGTGCGGACCGAGATCGTTGAGATAGTTGCGCACGCCGAGGATGATTTCCTTCGGGTTCAGAAGCTTTCCGGTATTCGCGGCCGGACAGTGCTCGGTGCAGCGGCCGCACTCCACGCACGAGTAGGCCTGCAGAGCCACGAGCTGCGTCACATCCTTACCCGCCACGAGTCCGAAGTCCTCGTCGCCGGCAAGCGGCGGAATGCGGCTGAACTCTCCGCGCGAAAGGAAGATCGTGATCGGGCTTAAAACCAGGTGCAAGTGTTTGGTGTGCGGAATCAGCGGCAGAAAGATCAGGATGCAGAGTGCGTGCGCCCACCACAGCGCGCGCGCCGTGGCGGAAGCCGGCGATACGACGAATCCCGCCAGATATGTAGCCATGAGGGCGAAGATAAGAAATGCGATAACGCCGGATTCGTAGGATACCTTGCGCCCCAGCCAGATAGGCCGCACGAAAAAGCGACGCACGAAGAGGCCAGCGATAGAAACCGCGACCAGCAGCGCAAAGACCGCAGCAAACCAGTAGTAGAAACCGCCGATCCAGCCGTCGGCATCGAGGAAGCCCAGCCGGAAGCCGGAAGCGAAGTGGTTGAGTGAGACGAGCGCAAAGGCGAGGAAGCCCCAGAAGACGAAGGCGTGCGCGAGCCCCGGAAGCGGACGTTCCCGGATGACCTTGGCCTGGCAGAGCACCTCCCAGAAGAAGTCCCACACTCGCCTGCCAACGGGTGCGATGTGAAAGTCGGGATCTTTCCGGGCGGTGAGGATGTTGCGCAGTACACGGTTGAAGCGCCAGAAAAAGGCGGCCAGCGAAAGCACGATCGAAATCGCAAGCAGTACGATTTCCGGCGTCGAAAATGACGGCGGCTCCGCGTAGTGGAGAGTGAAGGCGAGCACGCGTGCGGATGTCGCGGTGATCATACGACCGTATCCTGGATCGCACTCTTACCTTGGTAAGGCGCGTTCGAAAATTTACTTGCGCGATCCCGACGAAAGCGCGTAGAACGATGAAAGCATATCCTACCGCTGAGTAAGATATCAACCGGTAGCGGCAGTGTCAATTGCAGACGGAGTGGAACGATGCACAGGCAGTCCGCGGCCCTGCAGCCGCATCGCCGGCTGTTCGCCGACCGTAGACGCAACCCGGACGGTAAGCGCGGGGCAGTCCTCCATACGGCGGTTCGCATGTTCCTTGAGCGCTCCTACGGACGCACATCGATGAACGATGTCGCCATGCAGTTGAACATCACCAAGCCGGCGCTCTACCACTACTTCCGCAACAAGGAAGAGATCCTGGTAGAGATCTACCGGCTGGGAACAGACCTGATCGACGAGATGCTGGACTCGATCGAAGCCGATGAAAAGCCCGGACTGGACAAGGTAGCAGACTTTATCGCGGGCTACATCCGGACCATCACCGGTGATTTTGGCCGTGCGATCATCCGGCTGGACGACGGCGAACTATCGAAGGCCGGGCGCAAGGTGGTACGCGGACGCAAACGCGGCATCGATCATCGTCTGCGGGGCATTATCGAAGGCGGCATAAAGGACGGATCCATTGCGCCCTGCGACGCAAAGATCGCATCCTTCATAGTGGCGGGATCGATCCATGGCATGGCCAGCTGGTATGTGCCCACCGGGCCAATGGAGCTGACCGCGATTATCGAGCATTACGTGCGGCTGCTGACGGCGGGCCTTGCGAACAGCAGCCTGCCGGATCTGGCTCAGCACGATGCGTTTGCATTCAAGAGCAGCGCTCACATACACGGATAGAAGACCAGTACCGACGAGGAGAGCATGGAAGCTGTTGCCGAGCGAGAAGGCGCCACAACGAGAACCGAGCCATCGTTGCTCCTACGGAAGGCTGCGGTGCTGGGTGCGGGCACGATGTGCTCGCGGATTGCCGCCCATCTGGCGAACGCCGGCGTTAGCGTGCTGCTGCTGGATCTGGCAAGCAGCGATGGCCCCCGCAATGCCGTTGCTGACAAGGCGCTCGATGCTCTCAAGAAGAGCAAGCCTGCCGCGTTCTACGCTCCAGCCGCGGCGGCGCGCGTTTGCACGGGCAACTTCGACGATGATCTGGCGCAACTCGCCGAGTGCGATTGGATTGTCGAGGCGGTCACCGAAAATTTGGAGATCAAGCAGCAACTGCTGACGCGAGTGGCGCCGCATGTGCAGCCGCACGCCTTCCTGACTACGAACACCAGCGGCATTCCGGTCGGCTCGATTGCCAGCGTGCTGCCTGCCGAACTGCGCCGCCACTGGTTTGGCACGCACTTCTTCAATCCCCCGCGCTACATGCGGCTGGTCGAAGTCATTCCGGGACCAGAGACTGACCCCGCGGCGATGGCGGCGCTTTCTGCCTTTCTCGACCAGAACCTCGGCAAGGAGGTGGTTCGCGCGCGCGACACGCCGAACTTCATCGCGAACCGCATCGGCACCTTCTTCATTCTTGAGACTCTGCGGGTCATGGAAGAAGAAAACCTGACCGTCGAGCAGGTCGACGCACTGACCGGCACCGTCATCGGCCTGCCGCGCACGGGCACCTTCCGGCTGGCGGATATGGTTGGGCTGGACATCCTCTCGCACGTGGCGCGGAACTTTGCTAAGGCGCGCCAGGATGCGGGCGGACAGGCGGCGCTGCCTCCGTTTCTAGAAACAATGCTGGAGCGCAAGTGGCTGGGGGACAAGACCGGCGGCGGCTTCTACAAGAAAGAGCGCGGCGCCGACGGCAAAGAAAACCGAATGGTGCTGGACCTGAAGACGCTGGAATATCAGCCATCCTCGAAGCCGAAGCTGCCGGCGCTGGAGATGGCGAAGAATGTCGACTCGCTGCCGGAGCGGCTGCGCATGCTTGTCCACACTGGACAGACGGGTGAGCAGAAGAAAGATCCGGCAGCCCGCTTCCACTGGAAGCTGCTCACGCGGCTGTGGAACTACGCAGCGGACTGCATGCCGGAGATCGCCGATTCTGCAGCAAGTATCGACGCGGCGATGCGCGCCGGATACAACTGGCAGCTGGGGCCGTTCGAGATGTGGGATGCAGCCGGCGTCGCCGACACGGTGAAGCGCCTGCAGGCGGCAGGCGAGCCGGTAAGCCCTGTGGTGACAACGATGCTGGCCAGTGGAGCCGCCACCTGGTACGGAGACGGCGGAGCCACGAGCTACGACCCGACGACACAGCACTACCAGCCGATCGCTCGTCCCGCGGGGATCGCACGCATTGCCACTTTCCGCGCCAGCCACGGGGTGGTGCGGAGCAATCCGGGCGCATCGCTGATCGACCTCGGGGACGGCGTCGCATGCATCGAATTGCACTCGAAGAAGAGCGCGATCGGTGATGACATCATGCGGCTGATCACCAAGACACTCGAGCCCGCATCCGATTCCGTTCGCGATTTTCGGGCCTTCGTCATCTCCAGCGATGCGGATAACTTTTCTGTCGGCGCCAACCTCATGCAATTGCTGCTGGCCGCGCAGGAGGGCGAGTGGGAGGATGTCGATCTGACCATTCGTGCCTTCCAGCGGATGACGCAGTCGATCAAGTTCTGCCCGCGACCCGTGGTGGTCGCTCCCTACGCGCTCTGCCTCGGCGGCGGCACAGAGATCTCGCTGCATGGGGCGCGGCGGCAAGCACACGCGGAACTCTACATGGGTCTGGTGGAGACCGGCGTTGGGCTCATCCCCGGCGGGGGCGGCACCAAGGAGTTCGCGCTGAAGGCGACGGACGAGGCAGTGCGCGCCTTCGGCGATGCATCGCGCGTGAGCATCTCGACAGAGCTGGTTGACACCATGAAGCAGGCCTTCGAGACGATCGCGATGGCGAAGGTCTCCACCTCCGCTGCCGAAGCGAGGACACTGAACCTGCTTACGACCGAGGACGGCATTACGCTGAACCGCGAACGGCTGCTGCTGGACGCCAAGTCAGCAGCGGCAGCACTCGCGGATGGCGGATATCTACCGCCCGCGATGCGCATGGACATCCCGGCTGCAGGCGAGAGCGTGCGGGCAACGCTGAAGCTGGGCGCCTACATGATGCAGCAATCCGGTTACGCAAGCGAGCACGACGTGAAGGTGGCGGGACACGTCGCGCATATCCTGTGCGGCGGCCGCATAGCGCCCGGCACGCGCGTCAGCGAGCAGTACTACCTCGATCTGGAGCGCGAGGCATTCCTCTCGCTCTGCGGCGAGCGCAAAACGCAGGAGCGCATCGCCTACACGCTGAGCAACGGTAAACCTCTCAGAAACTGAGAACAGAGGAACTGATCATCATGCAGGAAGCAGTGATTGTAAGCACCGTGCGGACCCCGGTCGGCAAAGCAGGACGAGGAAGTTTGGCGACGGCGCGCCCGGATGATCTGGCTGCTACCGCCATCGAAGGCGCGCTCGCACGCGTGCCCCAGCTCGACAAGAGCGAGGTGGATGATGTGATTCTGGGCTGCGCGATGCCGGAGGCCGAGCAGGGCATGAACGTGGCCCGCATCGCCGCGCTGCGAGCAGGGCTGCCCGTCGAGGTTTCCGCCATGACGGTGAATCGATTCTGTGCCTCCGGCCTTCAGGCTATCGCGCAGGCGGCAGAACGCATCCGTGGCGGTGGCGCAGCGGTGGTGATAGCTGGCGGCGCCGAATCGATGAGCATGGTTCCGATGGGCGGCCACAAGGTCAGCGCGAACCCTTGGCTGGTGGACAATATGCCCTCGGCTTATCTTTCGATGGGTCTGACCGCCGAACGTGTGGGCGAGCGTTTTCATGTCTCGCGCGAGGAAGCAGATGGTTTTGCTCTCGCCAGTCACCAGAGGGCACTCAAGGCGATTGCTGAAGGACGATTCGCCGAGGAGATCGTGCCGGTGGAATGGACCGAGCGCATGCCCTCATCTGCCTCATCGAAGCCGGGTTCGGCGAAACCGACGGAGCAGAAGCGCAGCTTTGAGATCGACGAAGGGCCTCGCGCCGATACCTCCGCGTCAGCCTTGGCGAAGCTGAAACCGGCCTTTCACGCCAAGGGCACGGTGACGGCCGGCAATTCTTCGCAGACCTCCGACGGCGCGGCGGCCACCATCGTCACCAGTGCGGAACGGGCTGCGGCCCTGGGCATGAAGCCGATCGCGCGCTTTGTCGCCTTCGCCACCGCGGGATGCGCACCGGAGATCATGGGCATTGGACCGGTGCATGCGGTGCCAAAGGCGCTGAAGATCGCAGGGCTGAAGCTCGAGGATATCGGACTGGTGGAGTTGAATGAGGCTTTCGCCGCCCAATCGCTCGCGGTGATCCGCGAGCTCGGTCTGGATCCGGAAAAAGTCAATGTGAACGGGGGAGCCATTGCGCTGGGTCATCCGCTGGGCTGCACCGGCGCCAAGCTCACGGCCACGTTGCTGCACGAGATGCGCCGCCGCAAGGTTCGTTATGGGCTAGTGACGATGTGCGTGGGGGGCGGCATGGGCGCGGCAGGCATCTTCGAGAATCTCAATTGAGTTGGTAACGACAGGAGCGACCTATGGCGACGCCTGCAACACAGCAAACGACTTCCATCAAAGCGGCGGCGGGCGGCAGCTTTCTGCTGGAGGAACGCACGCCCCAGGAAGTTTTCACGCCGGAGGACTTCAACGACGAACACCGGCAGATTGCCGAGACAGCGGGCAACTTCGCGCAAAAGGAAGTCTTGCCGGCAGCAGATGCGATCGAAGCGAAGGATTACAAGTTGACGCGCGCCCTGCTGGCCAAGGCGGGCGAGCTCGGCCTGATGGCCACCGACACTCCGGAGGAATACGGCGGTCTCGCGATGGACAAGGTCGCGTCGGCCATCGTCGGCGAGAAGCTTTCGGTGCTGGGCAGCTTCGCCACCACTTTCAGCGCGCACGTCGGCATCGGCATGCTGCCCATCATCTGGTACGGCACACCGGAGCAGAAGAAGAAATATCTGCCGAAACTCGTGACCGGCGAATGGATCGGCGCCTATGCGCTTTCCGAAGCTTCCTCCGGCTCCGATGCAATGAGTCTGCGGACGCGCGCCGTGCTTTCGCCCGATGGGCAGCACTACATTTTGAATGGCGAAAAGATGTGGATCACCAATGCCGGCTTCGCCGATGTGTACACCGTATTCGCCAAGGTGGATGGCGAAAAGTTCACCGCGTTTCTCATTGAGCGCGACACGCCGGGCTTCGCCGTGGGCGCAGAGGAGCACAAGCTCGGCATCCGCGGCTCATCTACCTGCCCGCTTATCCTTACGGATTGCAAAGTTCCCGTCGGCAATCTACTGGGCGAGCTCGGCAAAGGGCATCACATTGCGTTCAATATTCTCAACATCGGCCGTTTCAAGCTGGGCGCCAGCGCGATTGGCGGTGCAAAGAACTCGCTGGCCAACGCTGTCCGCTACGCAAAAGAGCGCAAGGCCTTCGGCAAGACGATCAGCGAGTTTGGCCTGGTCCAGCAGAAGCTCGCGGAGAGCGCGACTGGCATTTTTGTTGGCGAAAGCATGGCATACCGCACCATAGGCATGATCGACGCGGCACTGTCTTCGCTCGAAGGCGACAGTGCAACGAATGCGCGGGAGATCCAGAAGAAGATCGAAGAGTATGCCGTCGAGTGCTCGATCCTTAAAGTATGGGGCTCCGAGATGCTGGATATGGTGGTCGATCATACGCTGCAGATCTATGGCGGCTACGGTTATGTGGAGGAGTATCCGGCAGAACGCGCCTATCGCGACTCTCGCATCAATCGTATCTTCGAAGGCACCAACGAGATCAATCGGTTGATCATTACGGGGTGGCTGATGAAGCGCGCCGCCAGCGGGCAGCTGCCTTTGCTTGGCGCAATCAAGAAGCTAATGGCGGAGGTGATGGAGCCGCCGTCCTTCGACGGTAATGACGATGTGGAAGATCCGCTGGCTGCCGAGGCTGCTCTGCTCGCAAATCTGAAGAAAGCTGCGCTCTTCTGTTCCGGTTCGGCAACGCAGAAGTACATGCAGGCGCTCCAGGATCAGCAGGAGATCATGGGCGACCTCGCCGACATGACAATGCAGGTCTTCGCGCTAGAGTCTGCTTTGTTACGCGCGCGCAAGCTGCGTTCGCAATCACACGCGCAGAAACTACAGACCGAAACTGCGCAATCCATAGTGAAGCTGTTCGCCGCAGATGCGCTTTCTGTTATCGAGAAGGCGGCGCGCCGCGTGCTCGCAGCCGTTGCCGAAGGCGACATGCTGCGCACCCAGCTCGCCATTTTGCGGCGGCTCTTGAAGCACACGCCACAAGACACGATTTCGTTGAGCCGAACGGTAGCGCAACGCCAGCTCGACGCCGGCGGCTACAAACTGTAAGGCCGGTCAACACAGCCCGCTATGTGATGGCGCGGGTCTTCAGGTTGAGAGTAAAGGTGTCATCGGGCGTCTTGGTCGTGCCGCCGTCTTCGGCCGGATGAAACTCCATGCGTAGCGTGGTCGCGTTCACGATCACCCGCATGTAGCCGTAGTGAGTGTCGTCATAGCTTGCCAGGGTGAGGCCGCTGTCTACCGTCATAGGAGTCCGGATCGCGTTGCCGCTCGACATGGTCCGCATCTGGGTCAGTCCATGGCCACCCATGCCGGCCACAATGTATGGAATTGTCAGCCCAGAGACCGTGCGCGTGTAACGCTGGTAGTTGTGCGAATGGCCGGAGAGCACGACATGCGGCCAGAAGCCGGCCTTGGTCGCGGCATCGTCCATGTCCTGCAGCATGCGCGGGCTGCCGCCGTGATTCACTCCGCCCGTAAACGGCGGATGGTGCACCGCGACCAGCACGGCGCCGGTAAACTTCTCGCTTTTGCAGCGGGCAAGCGCGGTCTGCAGATACGTGAGTTGCTCGTCGTTTAACGTGGTGCGCGTGCCGCCCTCGGTCGAGATCACGCCCGGATCTTCCAGAACATTGCTATAGAGGCCGAGCAGGCGGACAAACGGAGCTTCCAGTGTGTAGTAGACGCCGGGCTGGATCATCGCCGTCCGGGACAGGGCGCCAGCCTCATCGGTATGCACCGGAGTCGCGGAGCACAAATTCCGGAGATAGGCATCCAGCGTCGGAACCGTCTCTTTGGGATAGGTCACGCCATCGTGGTTGCCCGGGATGCCCAGAATCGGCGCCGGGTAATTGCGATACGGCTCGTAAAACTGGTCGTAGTAATAGGCCGCCTCGCCGAAGTTATAGACCACATCGCCGAGATGGTAGAAGAACGAAGGCACGTCGGCCGCATTGTCCTCGGTGAAGTCCATCACCATCTTGTCGGCAACCTGCGACTGCGTCGCGGGCCCCCGCGTGCTGCCGGTGTCGCCCACGGTGTGGAAGACGATCTGCCCTGCCTTTTGAATTGCGGCAACTCGCGCAGGTCCTTGAGGGCCCAGCGCATCCGCAAATTGGAGCACCGGTTCGGCCGTGCCACCACGCGGCACGGGAAACGGTTCAACGGTTCCCACTTCCTTCAGCTTCTGGTCGGTAACAGGATCGCGGAAGCTGGTTGGATCGGGACTCGGCGTGGGCTGCGCGAAAACCGGATCGCTGGTAGCCCCTGAGTGAGGAGTCGTCTTTTTCGTCGGAGAGTGCTTTGCGGAAGTATGTTGCGTGGGCTTCTTTGCCATGGGGGAGGCTCCTTCCGAATATTACCGACCATTGTGTGCGCGATGTATGAAGGTCACGCAAATCGGAAGCCCGTAGAGTCAGTCTTGAATCAGCAGCACATCCAGAAAGCGTGGCCCATGGACGCCCTTGACGCGGATCATCTCGATGTCCGCAGTGGCCGAAGGGCCTGAGACGAAGGTGACAGGGCGGTTTCTATCGAGGCGCGCGAAGGCCTCTGGCAATGTTCCCACTATCTGTGCCGCTTCGACGACGCAGAGATGATAGTCGGGCAGAAGCGTAAGCACGCGACGACCCTCTGCCGGCCCATGCTGCAGCACGATGCTGCCCGAGACGGCCACTCCAACCGTTGCCGCAGTCATCACGCCGTCGACGGCATTCAGCATGTCAAAGCAAAGCACCTGATCTCTCACTCCATCGACGATCCACTCGACAGTACCGGGCTGCCATGCCGCAGGTATGCCGGTTGGCGCCGCCATACGACGCCGATTGCCCGCGTTAAGAATTTCTGCCGTCTTGGCCGCGATTTCTTCGCGGAGAACGGGAAAGACACGCGCGTCGTAGTCGCACAGCCGTTCCTCGAATAGCTCGAGTGTTTCGCCGGCGGTCTGGGAGCTACTGCGATCGTAGCCACGCGGAATCCATTGCGGCGGATCAGCAGCCCTCCGATTT
>DASQRJ010000331.1:0-2748 GCA_035642955.1 Acidobacteriaceae bacterium | reverse complement strand
CTGCTGGTGATGAGGCCGCGGATTCTGCGGTTGGTCGAGGCGATTCGCGGGATGGAAGAGCGGAGCCCGACGGTCGGAGACTCCGAGAAACGACTCTGGTTTACGAATGCTTTGAAGAATATTGCTCAAAGCAATTACGATGCGTTGCATAGTTCACGGAGGTTGTGCATGCACCGCAGAACTCTCATTGCCACTTGCATCCTTGCTGTTATCGCTTGCCTGGGAAATGCCCGCGCCTGGGGGCAGATGCTTGTCCACGCGATGACAGGAACGATTCGCTCGGTCACGACGACGGAGTTGATCGCCACCTCCGACGGACAAACCGAGAGTTTTGTTGTAGAACCGAAATCGCATCCCTCATTCAGCTTCGACAAAGATCTGCGTGAAGACAGCACACCGATTGCCGATTTTCATAAGTCGGACACGTTTGCAGTCATTTACTACTATGGCGTCTCGGCGGACAGAACCGCGGTGGCGGTGAAGGATCTAGGGGCAGGTCCTTTCGCGAGGACGACGGGGACGGTCTCTCATTTCGACAGGCACACCCGTCGCTTGACGATCCAGACCACTGACGGCAAAACGGAGGAACTGATCGTCGGCGAGAAGGCCGTAGTCGACGCGGGAATGAGTGCGGAGCCGGGCCGAAAAGTCGATCCGCCGAGCGGGAGTACGGTTCGCGCCACCTCCGTGCAGAAGAATGACGCGCAGACGATTGTCTTTCTTCGGCTGCGACGCTCAGGGGAGTGAGCGCGCTATCTTCTGCGGCGCGAGTATTGCTCGCCTTAAAAGAGACGAAGGGAGCAAACCCACCCTACCTTCGGTAGGATGGGGCACCCGGCCGAGTGGCAAAGACTCTCGATCAGGCTTTTGCGTGCTTTCCGTAGGTCTTGACGGCTTTCTCGATAGCTGGGCCGGCGGTGGCGAGGTCCTGAGGATTCATTGCCGGGCGCAACGTGATCTTCGCGTTGAAGGCAAGAAACCACGGCTCGGCAATGGCGGGGATCTGCGACGAATCCTTCATGTCGAAGAATACGAATGCGGCGCGTTCGCCATTCTCTTCGGTGAAGTACGCGGCTTCAGGTTTGAGACCATCGAGAATTGTTTTGATCGTCGTCCCTAACGTGCCGCTTCGCGCGGCGGCGTTGCCTGCTTCCACGGGGATCGACACTCTGAGTAGCATGCGCATGTTATCAGCCCTCCTCGGGCGGAGTGGATTATATGCGCGTGTCTCGATCGACCACCATCAGGCGAGGGAGCGGAAGTATTTTATGGCTTGGGGGGCGCGGGGGGATGCTCCGGCGGCGTGAAGGTCACGGGCATGCTGTGGCCCTGATGGCAGGTGCTGCATCGTACGGTCCTCTGATCGGGGGCGGCGTCGGGATCGTGGATCTGCGACATGTACTTTTCGTTGATCTCGTGGCTCATCAGCATCATGGTGCGGGCGGTGTTCTTCTCCGGCTTGGTGTCGGAGGCGAAGTCCATGTGGCCGGGCGTGGCGCCTTCGGAGTGACAGAAGTTGCAGTGCACGCCGAGCTGCTGGGTGAAGCCGCGCATGATCTTGATCAGATCTTCGGGCGATGTGTCCTTGGGCAGCACCTTGAGGTTGACGGGCTTGGGCAGCGGACCATGATGGGCGGCCGGCGGCGGGGCCTGCTGGCCGAGAAGCGCCGAGGGCGAAAGAACGGAAAGGGCGACGATGGTTGCAGCCACAACAAAGGTTCGAGACATGCAAGGGCTCCGGGTAAGGGGATGCAGAATCTCGGACATTGTTGCACACTCGTCCCTGGGTTTTGATGGCACGCACCGATTTCTGGACAGTCCTGTTCCGCTGACCACTGTTCAGTAAATAAATAGAGCCACTCATTAGAGCCACTGATGCGAGCCACGATCGACGCGCGTAGGCGATGGCCTGCTTGTGCGTGAAGCGTTGCGGCGGCTCTCCTGCGCGGCAACCGCGTGCGCTGCGCATCTTTTCAGACCGACCACTCACCGGCTTGCCGCGGCGCATGCACGGCTCACCGCATGAGCGGTGCCGACGGCAGCTTCGCCCCTCCACGAGCGCCGCGGAACGGCTAATGTTTCCTCGTTGGCCAGAACCATCTGACTGCAGATGCGAGTGGCCAACCGTGGAACGGTTCGCAAAAATCACTCCTGATATCCGCGCTGAAGTTCAGGCTGATATTCAGGCAAAAGAGAGGGATTTATGCTTCGCTCATTGACTCTTCTGGCATTGTCGGCTTGCACTGTTGCATCCGCATCCGCAGCGGGAACGAACCATGACCTTCGTCCCACCCATACGAAAGATGCGCGGGTGTTCGTGACACTCGTGAACAAGAGTCCCGTGTTTCGCGATGTGAGAATTGACGGCCACATATACACGGTAATGCCAAACAACCTGCTGACGGTCAAGGGACCGGCGGGCACGATGGTGTATGCAGCCAGCCGCTACGGGAATATCCGGAGGGGCGATACGCTTCTGGAGCTGACGCCGGCCATGGATCACAGCCGGATCAGCCTCAACTGAGTTCGAGGGATCTCCTCGAAGTTGTAAGACGAAAGATTTGGGTACCGCGAAGGGCAGGTCTTCCCCCGAGACCTGCCCTTTTTCGTCATGCATGGACTGCCGCCCGATAGAATCGGTAGCATGACGCGGTTGGCGAAGGTGGACGTGGTCGGCGTGGGATTGAATGCGACCGACACCACGATACAGATAGCGGAGTTTCCGGAGTGCGGCTCCAAGGTGGAGTA
>DASQRJ010000330.1:0-6021 GCA_035642955.1 Acidobacteriaceae bacterium | reverse complement strand
ATCCATTTCCAAACGACTTCACCTCATCCCACAACGGGAACCAAGCCACAATCCATAGCAAAAACCTGCCAAATCACCCCACTCAATTTGCTACTCTAAAAATAGAGACACATTCAGCAAGAGCCGCACCACCCAAAAGCCACCATAGCGGTGGCTTTTTAAGTTTCCACGGACAGCATCCAAGCCGGCCGCCTTCTCAGGCGAGCCGGCTTTTTGCTGCCCGTAACTCCAATAACAAGACGAATTTAGCCGTAAGCCCTTTAGAAAGACGAATTTGATGCTCGGGAAGACCCATAACTTGTTGATGCGACACCAGATATACCGCGCCCTCCCGCACCGGGAGGGGGGAGGGGTCCCCCGCAACATCCTCACCGGCCACTATGATCGCGCGCTTGTCCGCGCCCAGCTCAGAAAGGACCTCCAATGTATCCGGAATGTCGACATGTTCTCACTTCTGGCGACGCATGTAGTTCGCCTGCACTCTCGACGAGCAACTGGTGTTACTTCCATTCCCGCCTGTATCAGAGACAGAGCCAACGCCAGGCCGCGCGTCACGCCCACCGCCGCCCGGACGGTCGCTTCGCTGCTCTACCCGCACCATCGGACAGCGGCCTCCACAACGAAGCCATTACAGACACCATCGACTACGGCCCCTATCCCGTCGGAGCAGGTGCCTCAGCTTCCTCACCTGCGGTCTGGCAGAACGCATCGCTCGATCTCCCGCCCGTCGAGGACACCGAATCCATCCAGCTCGCCCTCATCGATGTCATCCAGGCTCTCGCCGCCAACCAGATCGATGGGAAACGCGCCGGCCTGCTCCTCTACGGCCTGCAGGTCGCCTCGGCCAACGCCGCCAAGCTCCATCGCTCCCTCAGCGGCGTTCGCACCGTTACCTACACCGACGAAGGCACACCGCTCGCCCCGCAGGACTACGGCTACGACGTCGAGGACTATGAGGACGAAGACGAGGACGAAGAAGAATCCGAATAACCGTTGTCATCGCAACCGAAGCGAGGTGGCGAGATCGGCGTTGGTCCCCAATCGCTTGGGTGAGCGACCAAAGGAAGCGAACTTAACAACTCGCGCCAAAGGCGCATCCGCCCGTGCGGCAAGCACCACTCCTCCACTATCATCTAAGGGAGGACGGGCCGTGCGCCCCGAGCTGATCCATCCCCCGGAGCCTGTGTGTCGACCACGTTGCCAGCAACTTCTCTCGAGAGCCCCGCAACATCCGTCGCGCGGATACCGTCAGAGCATACGGTGGCCACCGCAACCCTACCCGTGCATGCCCCGCCCGCTCGCCGCTCGCGCCTGGATGCGCTCACCGGCATGCGTGCCCTGGCCGCGCTGAACATCCTCTTCTTCCACTTCTCGGACCCGAAGATCTTCGGACCCTTCGCCCCCGTCGTCGATAACGGGTATGTCTCCGTCAGCTTTTTTCTGCTGCTCTCCGGCTTCGTGCTCGCCTACAACTACCGCGACCGTGCCGATCGCGGCCTCATGCGCGCGATCCCCTTCTGGAAGGCCCGCTTCTCCCGCATCTATCCCGTCTTCCTCTTCTCGCTGCTCATCTCCGTCCTGGTCCTCGCGCAGGAGTGGCGCACTCGCCCCCACAGCGAATTCGCCTGGGGCGTCGGACTGACCCTGATCCTCGCGCAGGGCTGGTCGCCCACTCTGTGCAACTTCTGGAATACTCCCGCGTGGACGCTTACCACCGACGTCTTCTTCTACGCGCTCTTTCCCTGGCTCGTCACCCTGCGCCGCCCCCGAACCCGTAATCGCATCGTGTGGACCATGCTCGGTTTCTGGTGCCTCAGCTTCATCCTGCCCGCGCTCTACATGATCTTCAATCCCGATGGCGATCCGCACCTCGGCCGCTACTCCAATGGCTGGTGGCTGCGCGCCGTCAAATTTGGCCCGCTCCAGCACCTGCCATCGTTCCTCTTCGGCATGGCGCTGGCCTCGCTCCACGACCTTATCCCGGAGCGCAGTCACCTTCGTACCGCGCTCGGCGTCGCCGGCTTCACCGTGCTCTACATCATCATGTGCTTCGGGAGCCACATGCCGTACCTGTTCATGCACGATGGCCTGCTCATGCCCTTCTACGCCATGATCGTGCTCGGCCTCGCCGGCCGGAACTTCCTCGCGCGCCTCTTTTCCGTCTATCCGCTCATCGTCATCGGCGAAGCCAGTTACTGTCTCTACATCCTGCACTTCAATCTCTGGACCCTGCTCCACGACGATACGCACCTGCTCCAACGCGCCGGCCTCCTGCGCTTCGATCCCTGGCTCTCCTATGTGTTGATTGTCGTCACCGCCGTCGCCGTGATGTATCTCGTCGAGCGGCCCGGCCAGCGCTGGATCAAGCGCTGGACGCACAACGTCGCGGCCACCCCGGCCATGCCGCCCAGCGTGCCCTGAAGGACGGACACCGGAATTCGGGTTTCCCCGACAGAGCCGCGCCCGGCGTGATCTTCAGGACACTAGCGCGAGCTGCCCTTCGCGTTTCGGACGCCGCTAAAGCATTTTCGGTATAGGTGCAGACCGACCAGCAGACGCTGATGTGGCCTTTCTTGAAGGAAAGGCCACGCCGAGACGCAGCCGTTCTCTCAAGGAACGGCTGCACAGAACGGAACCTTCCACGCACACACTCTGTGCTTTGCTTTAGTACTGGGCGATGAACTGGGTCGTGTGATCGCCGTGCTTAACCGACGTTATCGCGGTTGCCTTCGCGGTTCCGACAAACGGTGAGTTCTGCCCCGGAGTTGTGGTTCCCGCGTTGGGGTCAAGAACCAGCGACGAAACCGAGTTCCCGATGAAGTTTGCCGTGTAGACATAGCGCCCGATCGAATCCTCGACCGTGACCGACGCCGGGCCCGGATCGGTTGCCGTCGAGCTCGACGTTCCTGCCAGCGTGCTGGGCTCGCCCGTCTGCGCATTCAACGCGTAGCCGCTCACCGTGTTGTCGCTATAATTCGCCACATAGATGTACTTGCCGCGCGGGTCCACGGTAATGGCGCTCGGCAAGTTGCCGGTCGGCGTCTCGCTGGTCACCTGCGGCTGAATCTGACCGCCAGGGCCGGAGACGTTGTAGGAGAGCATCAGGTTCTGCCGGAAGTCCGTCACGTAGACGAAGCGGTTGCCTGGATCGGTGGCGATGGCATCCGGCGCTACGCCTGCCGGATAGGGCGAGCCGCTGGCCTGTGTCAGCACGTTGGTCTGGGCCGCGATCCCATAGCTCGTAATCTGGCCGACCGGATTGGCTCCGCCGCTGCACGGGCCGACAACCGGATAGGTCACCGTTGCGTTTCCCGTTGCCCCGCGATTCTGGGCGGCGACGGTATCGATCAGCGTGGTCAATTGCCCTGCGGGATCGTTCACCACGTACACCGCGCCCCCGGCGGGGTTCGAAGCACTGCCCAGCACCGTCACGGCAACCGGATTGTTGCATGTGGGATATGCCGTCTCTGCGCCCAGCGTGCCGTCGCTACCGATCGGGATCTGAACCAGCGCGCCAATGCCCGGCGTCGATGGGCTGAAAGGAGTGCCGTTTGCAGCCAGCCCATAGGCTTCCACCACGTACATCGTAGAGCCGTCGGGGCTGATGGCCAGACCATTCGGGTTGGTGCCCGACTGGAGGTTATACGTGGCCTGTGCGAAGAGCTTGCCGTCCGAGTTCGCGACGAAAAAGCTCACCGTGTTGTCATCGTGGTTCAGCGCGTAGACGAACCTGCCGTTCGGCGCGCTGACCAGCCCGATCGGATTTCGCCCCGCGGGAAAGGGCGAGCCGAGAATCTGCGCCAGGGCCCCGGACTCGCCGTCCGCCGCAAAGCCGTAAATGACGCCGGGATTGAGGTTTGCCGAGGCTATGTAGACGAAGGCGACGGTGTTGCTCTGCCCGCAGGCGGTAATACCCAGCACCAGGGCGGCGGAGACTGCAGACGCCAGAGCAAGCTGGCCAAGTTGACTGAACTTCATTCGGTTCCTTCGTCCTTCATTTCGCATCCCCTGGCTTCTTCCAATACTGGGGATCCGGATCTTTGCCATCTTCGGCTTCCGCAGTGTTCGCGAAAGCATTTGCCATCGCGGCAGCGCGATTTCTCATCAATGCAGGGAGTTCTGCTTATTGTAACCACCGAACTCCCCGCCCGTTGCTTTCCTAGAAGGTGCTGCCCGTCACCGTGCACCATGTCGGCGATCCCGGCGGCGCCGGCGTGCCCCGGGGCAGTGACGTCAATCCGCCCGCCACCTGGTCGATCTTCTTGCCGGTAATTGTGCTGTCGTTGAAATTCGCCGTGTACACATACTGGTTCGAGGGGTCTTCCACAATGCAGCGCGGACTTGGTCCCACAGTGATGAGGTTGCCGCCGTTATTTGCGCTGTTAAGCTGCCCCGTAGTGTTGATCGTGTACGCGGTCAGCAGGCTGGCGGGTTGGGCATTGACCGTGGTGACGCCCTCGCTGGATACCCAGATGAAGTTGTGGGTGGTTTCCTTGATCATGCGCGATGGAAAGACCGGATTCGAGTTTTGCCCAGTGTTCGCGCGCGCCGCACCGCTCACCGCCGCCAGTGTGCCGCTGGAGTTCGTGAAGGGCAGGATGAACCCGGTAGAGCCGACCGGACCCGCATCCAGCGCGTAAATGTACTGCGCCGTCGCGTACACATAGGTCAACTGTGTCGCTCCCGTCGGCAACGGCGTGTTCTGGGTGAAGGTAAGCTGGCCGTTGGTGGCGCTCTGGTTGTAAATAAAGATCGCCTGCGGAGGATCGTTGGGATTTGTGCTGCCGACTGGCCCTTGCTCCGCGATGTAAGCGAAGGCTCCGGTCACAGACATCCACGTGGGATTGGTGCCGACCGGGAAGTAGGTCAGCGGCAGATTGCTCGCGTCTCTCTGTTGGGCGTTCTGAATAGTAGTCAGCCTGCCCGTGGCCGGATCGATCGTAAACGCCGAGACAGCGCCGAAGCTCTGCGTGCCGCCGGGCCCTGTGCCGCCTGGAGCAAATTCATCCAGCGAGTACAGAAAATTGCCGCTGATGGCGATGTTCCTGGAGTTGAAGCCCTGCGGACTGAAGGACGTCTGAAAGGTCACCGCCCCAGACCCTCCGATGGAAAAGAGAGAAATCGTGCTGTGCTGCGGATTGGCATCTGTGCCGGTGCCGTAGTTCAGCACATACAGGTAGGATCCGGTTGCATTCACAACCACCTGGATCGGATCGGTGCCCCCCGAGCCCACCGTGCTCGTCGAATGCAGCGCACCGTTGTCGTTCTGGATACGGTAACTGGCAATCTGGTTGTATTGGGACCCGGTCACGAACAGATACCCAACCGTGAAGCTCAGAGTGCAGGACGTCATGCCGAGAACGATCACGGCAGAGGCGGCTAGGGCCAATGCAGCCCGGCCGATTTTCTTCAACTTCATCCGATTCCTTCGTCCCGATGCACACGAGATGCGTCGAGGCTGCCAAAACAGCTTGAACTGAAAGTCTGGGTGGGGACCCGCATGCATTGTAAAAGGTAAGAGCACCTTAGGGCTACTCAGAGTGCGAAAACCCCGCCACAGAGCTGTTCCGCTGTCTGGTTTTGACTGCCACCGTCAGCGGTCGTCAACAATAACAATACAGACAGGCCGGGCAATTTCGCCTGCCTGCCTATATAGTCCCGACGCTCTTTCAACTCTGGGTCGCCGGCCCAGCCAAAGTAGTCAACCAAAGCGAGTGAACCGGCACAAAACCGGCCACCCGCGCGATTGCCTGGACGGCAACTCCCCTCACCACACCCGGCAGCTATTCTCCGGATACATCGGTGAGCCCTTCTTGCAGTGGAAGGCCTGGCCGAACTCTTCGAAGTTCTGGACTACACCATTCACCCGGAACTGGCCCGGGGAGTGCGGATCCACCTTCACCATCATCCGCGAAAACTCCGGACGCCGGCTCTCGCACCAGATCTGCCCGTAGGAGATGAAGAATTGCTGCGCCGGTGTAAAGCCGTCTTTCTTGTGCCCGTCGAGATGCTTGCCTTCTG
>DASQRJ010000329.1:0-4570 GCA_035642955.1 Acidobacteriaceae bacterium | reverse complement strand
GTGGAGCACAACCTGTGGGCCTACTCGACGCCGGTGGAGCTGCAGTTTGCCTGCAAGGACCTGGCGGATCGCTCGCTGGGCTACGGCGTGCCGGGGGTGATCGTGGATGGCACGGACGCCAACCAGGTCTATGACGCGACGCATGAGGCGGTCGAACGCGCGTATCGCGGCGAGGGGGCTTCGATGATCGAGGCCAAGCTGATGCGCATGAAGGGCCATGCCATGCACGACGCCGCGGTCTATGTGCCGCCCGCGGTGAAGGAGTACTGGAAGCGGCGCGACCCGATCCTGCGCATGGAGAAGTACCTGATCGAGCGCAGCTGGCTGACAGCGGAGGAAGCGAAGAAGATCCAGGCCGATGTGGACACTCTGATGGAAGAGGAGCGCGCGTTTGCCGAGGCATCGCCGATGCCCGATCCGGCGGACGCGGGGACGGATGTGTACTTCGACAATGCATCGAGCATTCCGCTGAAGTACGGCGAAGTGCGGGTGCAGAACGCGAATGCGAGCGCCAAGCTGGCCGAGTCCAGCGCGACCACGCATTACAAGTAAGAGCGCGAGAGAGCGCCAAAACGAACGCGAGGACCGATTCAGCAATGGCAGCAGTTACGTATTTAGAGGCGATCCGCCAGGGCCTGTGGGAAGAGATGGAACGCGACCCGCGCGTCTTCGTGATTGGCGAGGATGTGGGCGTCTATGGCGGCGCATTCAAGGTAACGGAGGGCTTTCTGCAGCGCTTCGGCACGGAGCGCGTGGTGGATACGCCGATCTCCGAGATGGCGATTGCGAGCGCGGCCTATGGCGCGTCGCTGACCGGGCTGCGGCCGGTGGGCGAGTTCCAGTTCATGGACTTCATCAGCTCGGCTCACTCGCAGATTGTGCAGATCCTGGCCAAGAGCAACTACCGCTGGGGCGCGCCGGCGCCGCTGGTGCTGCGCGGACCCTCGGGCGGCGGCGTGAGCGGCGGCCCGTTCCACTCGCAGAATCCGGAGATGTTTTACGTGCACACGCCAGGGCTGAAGGTGATCTGCCCGGCGACGGCGCGCGACGCGAAGGGGCTGATCAAGTCGGCGATCCGCGATAACAACCCGGTGCTCTTCTTCGAGCACAAGTATCTGTACCGGCGAGTGAAGGAAGAGCTGCCGGTGGAAGACTACACGGTCGAGATCGGCAAGGCGCGCATCCACCGCGAGGGCAAGCACGTCTCGGTGATCACCTATGCGGCGATGGTCTACGTGGCCGAAGAGGCGGCGCAGATCCTGGCCAAGGAAGGCATCGAGCTGGAGATTCTGGACCTGCGTACGCTGCTGCCGCTGGACAACGCGGCGATTGCGGCGACAGTCGAGAAGACCAACCGCGTGATCATCCTGCACGAAGACACCAAGACCGGAGGCATCGCGGGCGAGATCGCGGCCATCATCAACGAGGAGGCCTTCGACGCGCTGGATGCGCCGATTGTGCGCATCACCTCGCTGGATGCGCCGGTGCCCTTCGCGCCGCCGCTGGAAAAGGCCTTTTTGCCCAAGGTGGAAGATGTGGTGCGCGAGGCGCGGCGGCTGGTTGCGTATTGAAGTGACGTGCCAAGGCCGCGATGGTTGTCGCGAGCCCTTATGATCGAAATGGATTGCTTAGCGGCGCATTGTGCCGCGTGAATGGGAAGGCGGAAGAGAGAACATGCCGACAGACGTCGTGATGCCCCAGATGGGCGAGTCGATTTTTGAGGGGACGATCACCAAGTGGCTGAAGAAGCCCGGCGAAAGCGTACAGCGGGATGAGCCCCTGTTCGAGATTTCGACCGACAAGGTGGACGCGGAGATTCCGTCGCCCGCGGCGGGCACGCTTTCCGAGATTAAAGTCGAAGCCGGCAACACGGTGCAGATCAATACCGTGGTGGCGGTGATCGGTGAAGCTGGTGGCGCTGTCGCAAGCGCACCCGCCGCGGCGGCGCCTGCACCGCCGAAGCAGGAACCGGCGAAGGCAGCGCCTGCTCCCGCAGCATCGACGCCCGCACCGGCGGCTTCAAGCGGAGGCGGGACGGACGTAGTGATGCCGCAGATGGGTGAGTCGATCTTTGAAGGCACCATCACCAAGTGGCTGAAGAAGGTGGGCGACAGCGTGCAGCGGGATGAGCCGCTGTTTGAGATTTCGACCGACAAGGTGGACGCGGAGATTCCGTCGCCTGCGAGCGGCACGCTTTCCGCGATCAAAGTGGAAGCCGGCAGCACGGTGCAGATCAATACTGTGGTTGCAGTCATTGGCGGCGGTGCAGGGAAGGCGAGCGCTCCAGCGGCTGCGGCTCCTGCGGCATCTGCCGCGGCTCCAGCGCCAGCGTCTGCTGCGCCCGCAGCACAGCTGGCGGCGGCGCATGGCGAGCGGCGGCGCTCCTCGCCGCTGGTGCGCAAGATTGCGAAGGAGCATCAGCTGGATCTGCGGCAGGTTCCAGGCACCGGCTCGAGCGGCCGCATCACCAAGGACGATGTGCTGCAGTACATCGGCAATGGCGGTCCCGCGAAGATTCCTTCTGCGGCTCCCGCCGCTCCGGCGGCTCAACCGGTTGCCGCAGCGAAGCCTGCTGCTGCGCCCGCTCCGGCGGCCGGTCCGCAACCGGGTGAGCTGGTGCCGCTGACGCGCATGCGCTCGATCATCGCGCAGCGCATGGTCGATTCGAAGCGCACCAGCGCGCACGTGCACACCGTCTTCAAGATCGACCTGACGCGCATCGTCAAGATCCGCGAAAAGGAGAAGGCGAAGTACGAGCAGCGCAATGGGGTGAAGCTGACTTACATGCCCTTCATCACGCGCGCGGTGGTGGCTACACTGCGCAAAATGCCGATCATCAACGCGTCGATGGAAGGGGATGCCATCCGCTATCACCAGAACGTGAATGTGGGCATCGCGGTGGCGCTCGACTGGGGATTGATCGTTCCGGTCATCAAGCAAGCAGAGGACAAGAGCTTCCTGGGCATTGCGCGCTCCATCGCCGACCTGGCAGAGCGCGCGCGCTCCAAGAAGCTGAAGCCCGACGAGGTCGGATCCGGCACCATCACGATTACGAACCCGGGCATCTTCGGCGAGCAGTTCGGCATGCCGATCATCAACCAGCCGGAATCGGCGATTCTTGGTGTCGGCGGCATGTTCAAGGAGCCGACCGTGCTGACGGACAAGGACGGCAACGACTCGATCGCGATCCGCAGCATTATCCGGCTGACGCTGGGCTTCGATCACCGCATCATCGATGGCGCCGATGCCGGCAAATTCATGGCGGAGCTGAAGAAATATCTGGAGAACTGGTCGGAAGAGATCGGCTGATCTCCGGCGAGGCTGCATGGGCGGCGGACCTTCGGGTCCGCCGTTTTGCTTTTACAGGCGGCTCTTCGCTTCCAGCACGCGTTTCACAGCATCGTCCGGTGTCTCACCGATAGCGGACAGGTGCCCCATCTTGCGGCCCGGGCGCGGCGTGTGCTTTTCATAGAGGTGCAGGCGCACACCGTCGACTTCGAGCGCGCGATCGAAGTGCGGCGTGCCGTCGGCCCACTCATCGCCCAGCAGATTTGCAATGGCCGCGGGACGGAGGAGATCCGTGCTGCCGAGCGGGAGATCGCAGATGGCGCGCACATGCTGCTCGAACTGGCTGACGACGCAGGCGCGCTCGCTGGCGTGATAGCTGTTGTGCGGGCGCGGCGCCAGCTCGTTGATGAGCAGCGCGCCATCGTGGGTGACGAACAGCTCGACCGCGAGGATTCCTTCCAGCGCCAGTTTTTCGGCAAGCGAGCACGCGATGCGTTGCGCCTCCAGCTCCATCGCCGCGGGAATCGAGGAGGGAATCACGCTCCAGGCGAGAATCTGGTTCTCATGATGGTTGGTTGCGGAGGGAAAGGACTTGAGAGCGCCGGAGGGTGTGCGCGCGACAAGCACGGATATCTCGCGCTCCAGTGGGATGGCCTGCTCCGCGATGGATGGGCGCTGTCCCAACGCGCGCCAGGCTAACTCGGCGCCTTCGCCTCCACGCGGAGTGATGCGCAGCTGGCTGCGGCCGTCGTAGCCGCCACGCGCGCTTTTGACGAAGCAGTTATGGCCGAATGCATCGAGCGCGGCGCGCATGTTCTCGAGCGACCGGACGGAACGAAATGGGCCTACGGGAAATTGATGCGCGGCGAGCCATTCCTTCTGCGCAATGCGGTCTTGAATGATTGCCAGCAACGCCTCGCCGGGCCGCACCGGCGCAAACCGCTGCGCCGTGCGAAGCACATCGAGCGAAAGCTGTTCGATCTCGAGAGTGACGACGTCGCAGCCACGAGCAAGGTTGGCCGCAGCCTTGGCGTCGTCCCAGGCGCCTTCAAAGCAAGCGTCGACGACGAATCGCGCGGGACAGGACGGATCGGGATCCATCACCTGGATGCGATAGCCCAGCGAGCGCGCCGCCATGGCGGTCATGCGGCCAAGCTGGCCGCCGCCCAGGATGCCGATGGTTGCGCCGGGAAGGATCGCGCTCACTGCGGCAGCTCTTCTGCGAGCACCTCGCGCATCCGGCTCTCGCGCCACGTCTTCAGGCGCTGGCGCAGCGCAGGGT
>DASQRJ010000328.1:0-4385 GCA_035642955.1 Acidobacteriaceae bacterium | reverse complement strand
GTGTTGGGGCGTACGGGCTCATTGGGTCGCACGGCGGGCGTCGTCACTGCTGGCTGGCCCGGTCGTGTCTCAGGCTGGTTGGGCCGCGTGCCCGGTTGGACACCCGGTTGCGGACGCGCCACGGCGGGGGCGGGATGCGTGACGCCATGGACGCCGGGGTTCACGACGGTGGGGGCGACGTTGACATGATGGGCCGGCAGCGGCCGTGCTGCGACGGCAATCGCAGGTCTGCCGCGGTTCACGGTCGCATACTGCTGGCGGTTTTGCTGGGCCTGGGTACGGTGGGCAATCTGCGTGGGCAGCGGGCGCAGGTGCTGCTCGCGCATCGCATTGAACTCGCTTTGTGTCGGCCGCACGTTTAGGCCGCCCCGGCCGCCGTTGTAGCTGACGCGGTTGTTCCCGTTGCGGTTGATCACCGTGGTGTTGTAGACGTTGGTGATGTTGGTGGTGTTGATGTTGTTGACCGAGCGGTTGTACATGAAGCGGTCCTGGTTCCAGTAGCCGCCGTGGTAGCCGGAGCCGGTGTATCCGTAGCCGTAAGGAACGCCCCCATAAAAGCCTACGTGCGAGCCCCAGTAGCCGGAGTGCCAGCGGTAGGCTCCGCCGAGGAAGCCCCACCAGCCGGGCGTCCACAACGCGCCGGTGTAGGGAGCCAGTACCCAGACGCCGGGCACCCAGTAGTAGCCGCCATTGCCGCCCCAGCCCCAGTAGCCGGGATTCCAGATGTAGCCGGGTCCGGGGCAGGGCGGCTGCTCATAGACGGGAAGCTCCGGCGGAGGCTGGCTGGCGGCAATGCCGTCCTCATAGCCCTGCTCGTAGCCGCCGTCATCGGCATCCTGCTGATAGCTCTGGTCGTCGTAGGCGCTTTGACCGTAGTAGGGGTCGGAGTCGTAGTCGGCGTCCGACTCATTCTGCGGAGGCGGGGCGGAATATTGCGGCGCCGAGACGTACTGCTGCGCAGCGGCGACCAGCGGCGCGGCGTACTGCGCTACCCCGGATGCCTGCTGGCCGGATGAGCCAGAGGCTGGCTCTGGCGAAGGTTGCGCCGGGGCAGGCGCGTAGCTCTGAGCCGGTGCTTGCGCGGCCGGAGCGGAGCCGGCTGCCGGCGCTGCGGCTACCTGGCTGGGTACGGCGCAGGAGCCGTCGCTCATCAGCATCTGTCCGGTGGGACAGGTGCTTTGCGTTTGGGCGGCGTTAACGTCGGAGGGATCGCCGGTTGGCGCATTGGCGCTCTGCGCACCGGTGGGTGTGCTGGAGCTGTGGCAGCCGGGCAGGCTCAGCGTGAGCGCCATGGTGGCGAGTGCAAGCGTCTTCGAAAAAGAAAGGCTCGGAAAAGAAAGGCTCGGAAAAGAAAGCCGCGCATCGCTGGATAGGGCGCGCGATGCCGGCGAAGTCTCTACATGTCCATCGTGTCCTGGCTCGTACATGAGAGGTTGGACACCAATCGCGTGGCAGAGTTGCCCAGATGCCGCCGGCATTACCAAAGGGCGACACGAAAGACCAAGCGCTCCTCTGGCAGGTGGGGACGCGCATGCGGTCATTTATCCTGAGTGCCGACCATGGCACGCATTCTTACTGCGGCGGTGCTGATTCCGCTGGTGATTCTCCTGTTGTTTCTCGCGCCTTTCTGGGCGGTGACGCTGGCTGCGGCGGTGGTCGCGGTCCTGGCATGCTGGGAGTATCTCGGGCTGGCGGATGCCAGCGGGGCGCAGACGCCGCGGATTGCCGTCGTGGTCGCCGTGGCGGCACTGTTCGCAATCAATTTCTATCGCCCCGAGATGCTGATGGCGGGCTTCAGCGCGCTCGCCTTCCTTCTGTTCGTGATGGTCGCGTTCCGCTCACCGTTGGAGCGCGTGCTGCTGGACACCTCGGCGTCGGTCTTTGGGCTGCTGTACATCGGGCTGGCGCTGGTGACGATCCCGCTGATCTGGGCGCAGGAGCATGGACCATCGCTGCTGCTGCTGTTGTTCTGCGTGGTGTGGGCGGGGGATTCGGTCGCGCTGTACGTCGGCCGCTCGTTCGGGAGGCGCAAGCTGGCGCCCAAGCTGAGCCCGAACAAGACCTGGGAGGGAAGCATCGCTTCCATTGGGGGCAGCCTGCTGGCGACGCTGCTATTGAAGGACATTGCGGAGTTGATGATCCGGCATAATCTGGTGGGTCTCTTCTACGAGGGAAGCTGGACCCACTGGCTGGTGCTGGCGGTGGTGCTGAATGTCGCAGCGCAACTGGGCGATCTGGTGGAGTCGGCACTGAAGCGGGGCGCCAACGTGAAGGACTCCGGCTCGCTGCTGCCCGGCCACGGCGGCGTGCTGGATCGCATCGATGCGCTGCTGCTGGCAGCTCCGGTGTTGTGGTACGCACAACTGATGCAGCAGTGGTTTTAGAATCGGATGGATCTGGATGGATATACGGTTGCCGTCGAATCCTCATCGGGAGAGATGCATGAAAGCGCTTCTGCTGTGTCTGCTGCTCACGTTTCCCGTCCTGAGTCTTCGCACGGCCTATGCCCAAAACAATTTTCAGACCGAGGGTATCTGGGAGGGCTACGACGGCGAATGGAGTCATGTCTCCCAGCAGTTGATCGCTCTGGCGGAAGCGATACCGGCGGACAAGTACTCGTGGCGTCCGGCGCCCGGCGTGCGCTCGGTGAGCGAGATCTTCATACACGTCGCGCAGTCTAACTTCGGCCTGTTGAGTGTCACCGGGCCGAAGATGCCTGCCGATATGGCGTCGGACGATCTGGAAAAAACCGTGACCAAGAAGGCGGATGTGATCGATCGGCTGAAGCGCTCGCTGGCCGCGGTGAAAACGGCGCGCGCCCAGCTCAAGCCCGGCGACCTCGAGCGCAAGGTGAAGATCGAGGGGAAAACCGTTACCGTCGACGGCATGTATCTGCGGATCATCGTTCACGACAATGAGCACATGGGGCAGTTGGTGGCATACGCGCGCATGAACGGCATCGTGCCGCCGTGGTCGAAGTAAGGAGCGCCGGCATTTGAAGCAGATCGCCATCCTGGGTTCGACCGGTTCGATCGGCGTCAGCACCCTTTCGATCGTCGGCAGTTATCCGGAGCGCTACCGCGTGGCCTCGCTGGCCGCCGGGCGCAATGTGGAGCTTGCCTTCGAGCAGTGCGCGCGCTGGCGGCCGCTCGTGGCCTCGATGGGGACACCGGAGCTTGCCGCGCAACTAGCGGTCCGGCTGCGAGCTTCAGGAATCACCGAAATCGAGGTTGTTTCCGGCACTGAGGGCAGCGTGCGGGCGGCGACGCTGCCGCAAGTCGACTTCGTCGTCTCCGCCATTGTCGGAGTGGCCGGACTCGAGGCGACCTATGCCGCGGTGATGGCAGGCAAGCCGGTCGGCCTGGCGAATAAAGAGTGCATGGTGGCGGCGGGCGAGATCCTGACCCGCGCGGCACGCGAGAAGAAGGCGCCACTGCTGCCGATCGACTCCGAGCACAATGCGATCCACCAGTGCATGCGTGCGGGGACGCGGCAGGAGGTCAGGCAGATCTGGTTGACGGCTTCGGGCGGCCCCTTTCGGCAGACACCGCTGAGCGAGTTCGAGCACATCACGGTGAAGCAGGCGCTCAAGCATCCGACCTGGGTGATGGGGCAGCGCATCACCATCGATTCGGCCACGCTGCTGAACAAAGGACTGGAGATCATCGAGGCCTGCCGGCTCTTCGATCTGCCGCCGGCGCAGGTGAAGGTGACGGTGCATCCGCAATCCACGGTGCACTCGCTGGTGGAGTACATCGACGGCTCGATCCTGGCGCAGATTTCCGTTACAGATATGCGGTTGCCGATCCTTTATGCACTGAGCTACCCGGAGCGCGTAGAGAGCGAACTGATCTTCGACATGCGCGCCTTGGCCGATCTTCATTTCGAACCGCCGGACCTGGAACGCTTCCCCTGCCTGCGGCTGGCTTACGAGGCGGCCGAGGCGGGCGGTGCTCACCCCATCGCGCTGAATGCGTCCGATGAAGTGGCGGTCGCGGCATTCCTCGAAGGACGTATCTCGTTCATGGACATCCCGCGTACAATCGAGGAAGTTCTGGCAGCGACCCCGGCCAGTCACCCGGAGACCATCGCCGAGGTGCTGGCAGTGGATGCCCAGTCCCGCGAGCGGGCCCACGCCATGATTGTGGCAAGGGCGGCAGCAAGGAAGGGAACGCCAGTCCGCGCCTGAGGCAGCGACGCTTCAGGGCGCGGCGATCGAACGGTTTGCGCAGCCGCCAGGAAGGGAAGCCGCCTCTCTCAAATATGCCATTCGTTGTTATCAGTATTGTGTCCACGCTCATCGTGCTCGGCATCATGGTGCTGGTGCACGAGTTCGGCCATTTTGCCGTGGCCAAGTTGTTCAAAGTGAAGGTGGAGGTATTCTC
>DASQRJ010000327.1:0-9937 GCA_035642955.1 Acidobacteriaceae bacterium | reverse complement strand
ACCAGGGTGAGGACGCCGGCTTGTGTGTCATTGAGATTGAGAATGCGGCCGAGTAAGAGCGGTCCCATCTCCGAGATGGTGGCGCGGACGGGATGGCCCTGCTCGCCGAAGAGATCCCAGAAGGTGACGGGGCAGCTGGCGAAGGCGGGCGTGCTCATGCCGAGCGATTGCAGACGCGCTGCGAACTTCGGGGTGCTCTGGCCCGGCTGGCTGATGCCGGAGAGGTCGCCCTTCACGTCCGCGGCGAAGACGGGCACGCCGATGCGGCTGAGCGCCTCGGCGATGACCTGAAGGGTGACGGTCTTGCCGGTGCCGGTGGCGCCCGCCACCAGGCCGTGCCGGTTGGTGAGGGCGGGCAGCAGCACCAGCCCGGCTTTGGTGTCGGACTGCTGCGCGATCAGCATCGGTTCGGGCATTCTGTCGATCTCTCCCGGGGGTCGTTTTGTGGGGACGGCGCTTCGAATTCGAAGGTACACCGGTACTGCGCTCCCTGCCCACTGCGGCTACCTTCCACTTCTGACTGCGTCTAAAAACGAAGCCGGATGCGGACGAATGACCGTGAGTAGCTATCCGGAGCAGTTATGTGGGCTTCCGGTTGAGGAAAAAGCCGGATGCAGGCGGTGACTTTTCTGACAGCGACCCTGCTACCGCTTAAGCTGGACAGCATGCAGGTGCGTGTCCTTTACTTCGGTGTGCTCAAGGATGTTTTGTCGTCGAGCGGCGAAGTTGTGGCGTTGCCGGAGGGAGCGAAGGTGGCAGATCTGGTCGAGCAGCTTCGCAACGGGAACGGTATCGGCCACCGCGCTGAGAGCGCGGGGCATCCGGTATGGTCCGCTCTGGCGGTTGCGGTGAATCGCGAGTATGCGATGGCGTCGGCGCCGCTGCACGATGGAGATGAGGTTGCGCTGTTGCCGCCGGTCTCGGGTGGCGTGGATTCCCCGGCTGCGCCACCGGCGGTCGCGCTGGTCCGACAGGCGATCGATCGCGATGCGCTGGTGGCTTCCTTGCAGCAGCCGGGCGATGGCGCGGTGGTGGTGTTTGACGGGGTTGTGCGTGACAACACGCGGGGACGGAAGACGCTCTATCTCGATTACGAGGCGTATGAAGAGATGGCGCTGGCCCAGATGCAGAAGCTGGCCGAGGAGGCTGCAGAGCGTTTTGCGATTGACCGCGTGGGCATGATGCATCGGCTGGGGCGACTGGAGATTGGCGAGAGCAGCATCGTGATCGTGGTGACCTCGGCACATCGCGCTGCGGCCTTCGACGCTTGCCGCTGGCTGATCGACACGCTCAAGCGAACGGTGCCGGTGTGGAAGAAGGAGCACTTCGCCGACGGCGCGGTGTGGACGGATGGCGAGCCGTTTCCGGCAGAGCTCCAGCCGGGTCCTTCCGCATGAGACGCATCGCTGCTTTTCTAACCTTCGCTTCACTTCTTACGATCGCGGTCCCGGCGCAGCAGGAGCCGACCTTTCATGTCGATGTCCCGCTGGTAAATGTCTTCGCCAGCGTGACGGATAAGGCGGGTGCGCCGATCGGCGGGTTGACGAAAGACGACTTTCAGCTCTTTGAAAACGGCAAGGCGCAGACTATCGCCGTCTTCGAGCGGAATACCTCGGCCCCGCTGGCGATTGTGCTCTCGGTCGATGTGAGCGGGAGTGTGTACAAGGATTTTGCGGCGGAGCAGCAGGCTGCGCAGCGCTTTGCCAAGGATGTCCTGCGCTCCCAGGATCGCGCGGACGTGGTCGCATTCGCGGACGGCACGCGCGAGGTGACCGGATTTACCGGGAACCCGAAGCAGATTGCGAGCGGACTGGGAGGGTTGCATCCAGGCTCGGGCGGCACCGCTTTTTACAGCAGCATTTCGTTGTCCGCGCAACTGCTGCGGCCCGAGCATGGGCGCCGGGTGCTGGTCGTGGTCTCGGACGGCGATAACACGGTGAATGGCGTGAGCTATGAAGATGCGCTGGACGAGGCGGTGCGCGACGAGGTGATGATCTACAGCATTATCGACGTGCCGGTAGCAGCCAGCGCGGGCCGCGATCTTGCCGGGGAGCATGCGATGATCACGCTGGCGGAGCAGACCGGCGGCCGCGCCTACTATGCCGACCAGGCTTCGCTGGACCAGATCTTCCATCGCATCGCGGATGACCTGCGCACCCAATATCTGTTGGGCTACTATCCGCACAAGCGCGGGCCGGAGGAGGAGCAGGGCGGTTTCCGGTCGATTGCGGTGAAGATGAGCAGCGTGGCGGACAGCGCGAAGTACAGCGTGCGCAACCGGCCGGGATATTACGCATCGGCACCGCGCTGACACTCGGCTACAATCGCGGCATGGTGAGTGAGAACGCATCGCGCCGAAGCCGCAAATCGCCGCCCCCTGGAGATACCGGGCAAGAAGCTGCCTATCTGCGCTTCCTCTCGGACAAGCAAGTGCCGGTGACGGTGAAGCTGCGCGATGGCGAGAGCGTCTCGGGGTGGATTGAATACTTTGACGACCGCATGATCCGCCTGACGCGTGAGGGCCAGCCGAACCTGTTTATTTACAAGCAGCAGATCCGCACCATTACGGAGCACGGACGGCGGACGCCGAAGCGGGCTGCGGAAGAATCGAGGAACGCCCGCCGTGATTAGCCAATTGCCTGACTCACTGAATCTGGGGCTGGCCGTGCCGGCGGCCGCCATTGCGCTGGAGGCCGGGCTGCTGATCCATGATTTCTACGAGCGCGGCGTGCGCACTGAGTACAAGGGCGACGTCGATCTGGTGACTGAGGCGGACCGCGCCAGCGAGAAGCTGATTGTCGAGAAGCTGCACATTGCCTTTCCACATCACGGCATCTTCGGCGAGGAAGGGACGCGCTCCGCGCTGGATGCTGAGTATCGCTGGTATGTCGATCCGCTGGACGGCACGACGAACTTCGCGCACGGCTTTCCGTATTTCTGCGTATCGCTGGGGCTCGAGCGGCGCCGGTCGGGGCTGCGGCCGGATGAGGATGGCGAGCTGATTGCGGGCGTGATCTATCAGCCGGTGCACAACGAACTCTTTGTGGCGGAGAAGGGAAGCGGCGCATTCCTGAACGGGCGGCGGCTGCACGTGTCGAAGACGGCGCAGTTGCAGGAGGCGCTGCTGGCGACGGGCTTTCCCAGCCACAAGCGGCACGAGAATCCGAACATCCACTTTTATCAGCAGCTCACGCTGCGTTCGCATGGAGTGCGGCGCGCGGGTGCGGCGGCGCTGGACCTTGCGTACACGGCGGCGGGGCGCTTCGATGCGTACTGGGAGTTCAATCTCAATCCCTGGGACACGGCGGCAGGCGCGCTGATGGTGACCGAGGCCGGCGGCCGGATGACGGGATTTGAGGGCGGCCCGTTCAAGCTGGAGAGCAAGGAAATTCTTGCGACCAACGGTCTGCTGCTGCCAGAGCTGCAGCACATCTTCGCGGGCGATGACCTGCCAGAGAAGTGGGCTGCGTATACGGAAAAGAACGCCACACACTTTGGCCGCTAACCGAACACAAGGTATTTGTCGCCAACGCGCAGCCTTCGGGTTGCGCGTTGCTGCTTTTGGCGCCCAACAATGAATGCAGAAGCCATTGTGCTGCGAACCTGGCCGATCCGCGAGGCCGACCAGATCGTTGCGCTCTTCACCCGCGAATTCGGAAAAGTGAAGGGCGTGGCGAAGTCGGCGGCGAAGAGCCGGCGTCGCTTCGGCGGCGCGCTGGAGCCGATGACGCATGTGCGGGCGAGCTTTGTCGAGAAACCGCGGCAGGAGCTGGTGCGGCTGGATTACTTTGAGATTGTGCGGTCGCCATTAGCGCTTGCGGTGGATTATCCACGGCTGTGCGCCCTGGCCTTCTTCTCTGAGGTGATCGAAGAGACGCAGCCGGATCAAGATCCGAATGATGCAGTATTCCGTTTACTGCTCTCCGTGCTGGAGGCGGCAGAAGCGGGGGGCGTATGGATGCCCGTGACCTATTTCGCTCTGTGGATCACGCGGCTGATGGGCTGGCTGCCGGAGCTGCGGCGCTGCATGCTGTGCGGCGAGTTGCTGGACGGGGAAGCGATGGATGGCGCGCCCGCTTATTTTCATGCGCTGTCAGATGGCCTGGTATGCGTGCGGCACAAGCGGCTGGCGTCGGGCACGTTGAGTGTGGAGTCGCTGCGGCTGGCGGCGCAGATCTTTCACCTGCCCGCCGCAGCGCTGCTGAGCGAACCGTGGCCGCGGGAGCGTGCGCGCGATCTGCGGCGCTTCTCGGTGCAGACGCTGGAACGGCACCTGGAGCGCCGGCTGACCAGCGCAGCTGCGCTGGTCAAACTGGGTGGATGAGAGAGATTGCGACCTGAGTAGTCACCCCAGCCACGCCGGGTTCTTGATGGTGCCGTCAAAGTGTGGCGTGGTCTTGAACAGCTCGTAACGTCCATCCATCGCAAGCTCGCGCGTGCGGCCCAACAGAGCCGCCATCTCGGTCTGGCTCATCGGTGTGAAGTCTTTCACGGCGGCGAGTGCCTGGTCGAGAATCTGCATGGAGTCGATGCCGGTGATCTGCGTCGCGATCGGCAGGCTTAGCGAATAGCGCAGCAACTCGATGGGCGATGCGATCTTGTTCTCCCGGACAGCGTCGAGGATGAAGTGATCGCCGAAGGCCTTCATGCCAAGGACGGCTGTGCCGTGTTGCTGTGCGACCGGCAGCACCTCCTTGGTGAAGCTGCGGAAGTGCGCGTCCATGACATTCACGGGCATCTGCACGGTGTCGAAGTGGAAGCTGTGCTTGTCGGCCATTTCGAACATGCGCAGATGAACGACCGGATCCTTGTGGCCGGTGAAGCCAACGTAGCGGATCTTTCCCGCCTGCTTTGCTGCCAGCGCAGCCTCCAGCGCGCCGCCCGCTGCGAAGATGCGGTCGGGATCGTCGAGCCGGATGCATTCGTGGAACTGAATGAGATCGATGACATCGGTCTGCAGGCGGCCCAGCGATTGCTCGATCTGCTTCGCAGCGGCATCCCTGGTGCGTCCGTCGCACTTGGTCATCAGGAACACGCGTTGCCGATAGCCGTTGCGCAGCGCCTGGCCCATGCGGATTTCGCTGATGCCGCCGTTGTAGTCCCAGCAGTTGTCCATGAACGTGATGCCACGGTCGATGGCGGATTGTATGAGGCGGATGCTTTCCGCTGGGTCCTGCTGCTTGCCTATATGGTAGCCACCAAGCCCGATGGCGGAGACCTTTTCGCCGGTGCGGCCCAGCTCGCGATACTGCATCCCGGGCACGACGGGGCGGCTCGTTGCACCACCGCTTGGGCTTTGTCCGATGGCCGGAGTGGCGGCAGCGACTCCCGCCGCTGCGGCGGTGGTCAGAAACTCTCTGCGATCCACGGTGTACCCCCTTCGCCCACATGGGCTAACGGTGAGTTGGATGCTCTTCCGTGGCCACGGGCTCAGGAACGACCTCGCTGGACTGGGGAAGCGCGGCTGGACCGTCGTATACTGCTCGTATGTCCATCGTGCGCAACATTGCCGGCGTCGCCAAGGGAATGTCGATCACCTTCGGCGAGATGTTCAAGCCGACCGAGGTGGAGAACTATCCAGACGGCCCGGGGCCGAATCGTGGCGCGCACTTTCAGGACCGGTTCCGCGGCGCGCACGTGCTGCAACGCGATGAGAATGGCCTGGAGAAGTGCGTTGCCTGCTTCCTGTGCGCGGCCGCCTGCCCTTCGAACTGCATTTACATCGAAGCGGCGGAGAACACCGAGGAGAAGCGCATCTCGAGCGCCGAGCGCTACGCGAAGGTCTACAACATCGACTACAACCGCTGCATCTTCTGCGGCTATTGTGTTGAGGCCTGCCCCACGGATGCGATCACGCACGGACACGGCTTCGAGCTGGCGACGTTGAATGCCACCAACCTGATCTATCGCAAGGAAGACATGCTGGTGCCGCTGGTTGGACTGCCGGGCGCGACGCAGGCGCAGTCGGACTCGATCAAGTAATCCTTCTAACGCCTATCCGATCTAGTATTCCGCCTGCTCTCCCTTGGCCGGGATGGACGTGGGCACGCCGGGAGTACCTGCGTAGGTGACGAGCAGCACGACTGGTTCCTCGCCGGTTTCGCCGCGATGAATGTCGTTCACGGTTTCGGCGAATGCTTCTCCCTGATGAAAGACCTTAGTTTTGCCGCTGATCTTGTCATGCACGGTCAGCGTGCCGGAGAGCACATAGGCCGCGTTGGGGAACGGATGCGTATGCCAAGGCAGTTTGGTATGCGGCGCAATCGTCAGCTTGAGCATGGTGAGTTGCGGCTGGCCTTTTGGGTAGTGCGTGTATGGCTGACCGTTCCAGGATTGGTCGGCCTGCAGCAGAACCTCCCGCTGAGCTGAGGCGATCGTGTCCGTTGCGCTTTGAGCAAATGAGCTCGACAGACAGGTTGCGGCGATGACGACGGCGAGTGCTGCGGTCCGATGGCGAATCATGGAAGTGTCTCCGTGTCCTTGAAGGCTGTTAGGTAGGCGTCTTCAGCAACAGGTAGCCGCCGGCCAGACCGAAGAGTAGATCCGGCGACCAGGCCGCGAGAAACGCGGGCAGCATGTTTACGTTGCCCATCGCCTCGAAGGTGCCGGCGACCACCCAGTACGCGATAGCGACGCCGATGGCGGCGGCGATGCCGGTGAGCGATCCGCGCTTGCCCATGGAGAGCGCAAAGGGCACGGCGAGCACGGCCATGATGAGGGTGATCAGCGGATAGGCGATCTTGTGATCGAGTTGCACGCGGAGCCGCATGGTGTCAAAGCCGCTCTGCCGCAGGTCGTGGATGTAGCGCGAGAGCTCGATGAAACTCATCTCCGAGGACTGGCGATTCTCCTTCTTGAAATACGAGGGCTGCTCGGTCAGAGTGGCGAAGGTGCTGAGGGAGAAGCGGTCGTAGCTGCTGACGGCTTCGCCCTGGAAGTGCCGGTCCCATCCGTCCTCAAAGATCCACTGATTCAGGTGGGGGTCCCAATGTGCGGTGTCGGCAAAGATGCGCCGGGTGAGGGAGAAGGTGTCGGGGTCAAACTCGAAGACGGAGAGATTGGCGAAGCGATCGTGGTCGGGATCGAAGAACTGGTAGTAGTAGATGCGGCCGGGCTTGCCGGGCTCCTGCTCGCCGAAGATCCATTGCTGGTCCGGACGCAGGAAGGTTTGCGCGGGCTTGCCCTTGATGACGCTCAACAAGGCCTCCTGACGGCGGTTGGCGCCAGGCAGATAACTCTCGTCGAAGAGGAAGAGGCTGACAGCAAGAACTCCCGCAATCACGAGTACGGGCACGATGACACGGTAGATGCTGATCCCGGTGGCCTTCATGGCGGTGAGCTCGCTCGAGCGGTTGAGGATGCCAAATGTCACCAGGACGGCGACGAGTACGCCCAGCGGCATCAGCGTGTAGACCATGCTGGGGATGAGGTTGAAGAGATAGGCGCCGACCGTCACCAGAGGGGTGCGGTTGCGGATGATGTCGCCGAGCCGCTCGAAGAAGGTGAAGACAAGCATGAGCAGCACGAATGTGGCCAGCACCATGGCGAAGGTGGCCAGGAATTCGCGCAGCACATAGTCGTCCAGGATGAGCGGAAAGCTTCGCCGGCCAGAGCGCTCGTGACGCCGGGCCGAATCCAGAATGGGCAGACGAGGGATGGGAACTTTACCCGCCGCACGGAGACCGCTGAAGCTGAAGGCCAGGGTAGCAGTGCCGCCGCGGCTCATCTGGCGCAGCAGGAGGAGACCAAAAACGGCGAAGATGATGTTGGCTGCCCAGACGCCCAGGAAGGGACTGATCTTGCCTTGCCGCGCCAGCGACACGCCGGTCAGCGAGAGAAAGTAATAGACGAAGACCAGCGCGATGGTGAGCACAAAGCCGGCGCTTTTGCCGCCGCGGCGAGAAGAGAGCCCGAGCGGCACCCCAACCAGCATCAGGACGAGGCAGGAAGCGGGAAAGGCGAAGCGTTTGTAAAACTCGATGCGATACCACTGGCCGCCGCGGTGCTGGGATTTTTTGTAAAGCTCCATCGTGGACATAGCCAGCACGGGCGCGTCCGCGTGGCTGATGTGCGTATCTTCCTGATTGCCAACCTGCAGCGGAAGGTCGGCTTCGGTGAAGGTCGAGACAGAGTATTGATTCGGATCGTTGCCAACGAACTCGTGCCGTGTGCCGTTGCGAAGGCGCATGCGCAATTCGCCCTCGCCGCCATTCACCACCGTGGCCTGGGCGGCGGTGATGATGAGCGGTGAGACGGGGTTGGCGAGGTCGACCAGAAAGACGTGCTGCCACTGGGAGGCTCCTACGGAACCGCGCACATTCTGTACATACAGCACGTAGTTCTTGAAGTCTTCGTAGAAGACTCGCGGCTGAATCTCAAAAGAGGCCTGCGACGTCTTGAGCGCATTTTCGAGTTCGAGAAGCGACTCTGCCGCTTTGGGGGCGAGGTAGAGGGCATTGAGCAGCGAGACGCCCCAGCCAAGAATGGCCACCAGTGAGACGATGCTGACGAAGCGCCACACGCCGATGCCGGCGGCGCGCATCGCGGTGATTTCGCTGTCCGCGGCCATCCGGCTGAGACCCAGGAGCACTCCCACCAGGACGGCCATGGGGATGGTCATGGTGAAGGTGTTGGGCAAGGTGAAGAGGAAGATCTCGCCCATGCTGGCCAGCGACGCACTCTCCCGCACAATCACGCCCAAGATGTCGGTAAGCGGGCGCATGAAGAGAATGAAGGTGAAGAGCGCGCCACCGATAAGGGCGTGCGAGATCACTTCGCTCAGGATGTAGCGTCTTAGGATGCGCACAGAGTCAGCCTGTCTCTAGCTTACTGCCTGCCGCAGGGGCGGATGCGCCTTCGGCGCGGTTTGCGGGGTTCGCTTCGTTGGACCATTTTCACAATGCCTTGTCCATCCGGCAGCCATGAGGAGCAGCTTTTCTTAACGGAAAAGCTGCGTCCAGTGTTTCTCGGCGGCTATATCTTTTGTGAAAACGGTCTGGTCGCTCACGTTGGGACGGGTGGGTGATCAGGCTGCCTAGTTTGGTAAAGTACGCGGGCGACCACACTCGCGCGCGTGTCGCCGTACGCCTTAGCGTGCATGTCTATAGACCAGGTCGAGCAGCTCGTCGTACATGGCGCTGGCGGTGTCGCCGCCATCGCGAATCGCCATGGTGGCGCAGTGTTCCAGGTGGTTGCGCATCAGCAGCCGGCTCACGCCGCGCAGGGCCTCCTGTACGGAGGCAACCTGCACCAGAATGTCTGCGCAGTAGCGCTCCTGGTCCACCATGGCCTCCAGACCGCGCACCTGTCCCGCGATGCGGCGCAGCCGGCGTACCGCGGCGGCTTTGAGATCGGGATCGACGGCGATGGCCATCTTTTCGCCGGTATCGCATGCGGCGGTCGTGGAATTCTCTGTTGCAGATGCCTTCTGGACTTGTAGCGTCTTGCTCTGCTTCATGCCGGCCTCCAGCGCCGCAGGCGCAGACTGTTCAACAACACACTCAGGGAGCTGAGCGCCATGGCCGCGCTGGCTACTGCAGGCGACAGCAGGATGCCGAAGGCAGCCCAGAGCGCGCCCGCGGCGATCGGTATGGCGAGCAGGTTGTAGCCCGCGGCCCAGCCGAGGTTCTGTTTCATCACGCGACGGGTTGCGCGCGCCAGCTTGAGGGCTGCCACCATCGCCTGCAGATCGCTGTGCAGCAGGATGGCATCGCCGGCCTCGCGCGCCAGCTCGGTTCCGGTTCCCATGCCGATGCCGGAGTCTGCCTGCGCGATGGCGGCCGCATCGTTGATGCCGTCACCCACCATGAGGACTCGCGCCCCCTGTTGCTGAAGCTCGCGGATGCGTTCCAGCTTCTGCTCCGGCGAGAGGCCGGCGTAGACCTTGCGAATGCCGAGCGTGTCCGCCAATGGCTGCGCAGCGGCAGCTGTGTCGCCG
>DASQRJ010000326.1:0-5059 GCA_035642955.1 Acidobacteriaceae bacterium | reverse complement strand
GAAGGCCCATAACTCCTTCCGCTGGACATATTTACGCGTAACTCCAATGGATGGACATATTTGAGCCTCGGAAGACAACATAACCTCATGATTCGCCTGCTCTTATACCGGGCCCTCCCGCACCGGAGGGGGGTGGGGGGTGCGGGTCACGTTACCGAGCCTCATGTGTCATCCCGACCGGAGCGGCAAAGCCGCGGAGTGGAGGGATCTGCCTCACCCGCCAACTTGGACAACCCACAACAGCGCGTATGCGCAGAGAAACAACTGAGAAGGGAGCTTCAATGTATCCGCAATGTCGACATGTTCGCCCTAATGGTGAAGGTTGCAATGCAGCAGCACTCAAGAAGAGTCACTGGTGCTACTTCCACCACCGCCTCTATGATCGCTACCGCGCACAGCAGGCGCGGCTCCAGCTCCACAGCCAGCGCGATGCGTCGGGTCGCTTCACGCCTGCGTTCGACTCACCCGCAACCGGCGCTTCTACCCAGACCGCTCTCGTCCCCACCTGCGACTACGGCTCCATCCCCGTCGGTGAGCGGGCAACACAGACCGGCCCTGAGAACACATCGTTCACCCTTCCGCCCATCGAGGACAGCGCCTCCGTCCAGCTCGCCCTCATGGACGTGCTCAACGCACTGGCCGCCAACCAGATCGATTCCAAACGCGCCGGCCTGCTCCTCTACGGTCTGCAGGTTGCCGCGGCGAATGCGAAGCACGTCTATCTCTACGGCAGCTCCGTCCAGTCCGTCACCTACACCGCGGACGGCATCGCTCTCGGCCCACAGGAGTACGGCTGGGATACGGAAGACATCGAGGAGGAGATCGAAAGAGAAGAGCGCGAAAACGAAGAATGATCGCAACCGCCGCGGTGAGAGCAATGCGATAAAACCCTTGAACTTCGCGCCTTCGCTCCCGCACACTGGGCAGCATCATGCGACGCATATCCGCCACCCTGCCGCTGCTGGCCGCCCTCTTCCCTCTCGCCCTTCACGCCGCCACGCCCGACGAACAAGCCGTCCTCGCTCCCATCCAGGCCATGTTCGCCGGCATGTCCGCGCGTGACGCAGCCGCCATCAAGAAACCCACCCTGCCCAACGGCATCATGGTGCTGATGCGCGACGGCAAGCCGATGCAGATGACCTTCGAAGACTTCGCCACTCGCGTCGGCAAGCCCGGCAAGTCGCAGATCGAGGAGAGAATCCACGATCCGCTGGTCAAGATCGATAACGATCTCGCCGTCGTCTGGGCGCCCTTCGACTTCTACATCGACGGCAAAGTCAGCCACTGTGGCACCGACCTCTTCAACCTCGTCCGCCAGGATGGTCAATGGCTGATCGCAAGCGTCGCCGACACCAGCCGCAACGACTGCGCGGCCAAATAGCTGCCGGCTGTGAGCCGAATCGCGCAGCGAGTCTAGTGCTTTGCCCGTGGATGTTCCGGTGCCTTGTAGAAGGTGTAAGCCGCAGCGTATGGGACGCGTGCGGTGACGCCAAGGTGCTGCGCGTCGCACCCGCTACTCGGCGGCATGCCGCCATGCGTATCCGAGCGCCGCACATACGTGACGTTGGCCAGCATCCCCGTCGGCGTGCTGTCGATCGCCGGCGACGCCGCGAGCAGAAGCCACGGGACCGAGGCGCCGTCTGGCGCACGCTGGTTTACCAGTACCCGGCCCGTGACCGCGCTCCCATCCTTCCAGTGCCAGGTTGGACCGGCACTATGAGTGCCGACCGCCTGGGCGCCCGCATAGAGGGTAGCCTCGGGCGCGACAAAGACCCACGCCGTCGCACCTTGCTGCTGCTGGCAGTGATAGATCTGGACGCCTTTGCCGGTGACCGGGGGCAGCGGGACCACCGACGGGTCCGGAGGGATGGTGCGGTCCTGAGCACGCATGCCGGCAGGGAGCAAAAACAAAGCGAGGGCTAGGAGGATACGCACGATAGAGACAGGGTATCAAAACGCTGGCCATTGCAGCGTCGCGATGGCCACAGCTTCGTGTGACGTATTGTTTGTGGAGTTTTGAAGAATGGAATCAGTCGGCTGCAAGGCCGAACTTCATTCAGGCCACCAGTGATGAATGACTTGATGGCAGATCCTTCGAGTAGTGCTTCGAGTTCCTAGGGCTTACACGCCATATCCGGGATGAGACGCACCTCTACCAGTACGCCAGTACCGTCTTCTTCCACGCCCGCACGAAGTACAGAAACGCAATCACGATGGTCAGTCGCGCCACCAGCCCGGTGAGCTCAAGCAGTACCGACTGGTCCAGTTGGAAGGCAGCCTCCACAAATACCGCGCATAAAAGGATGATCGCGGTGGGGATGCCAAGAGCTTTCAAGCGATAGTTAGCCATACACAAAGTGTAGGCAGAATGCACCTTTCCGCCCATCGCACGGAAGCGTTAGTCGGCTCTCCACTCCCGGGTCTTGATTTGGGCTCAGAAAAACAGGCCGGCGGCGAATCTCGCAGCCGGCCCCGGTATGCAAGCAGTCCCTATTGCTGTGGCGCCGCGGCGGCCGCCTTCTTCTTGCCGATCGGCGAGGTCCTGGCCAGTCTGTAGCCGGCCGCCTTGGCGTCGTCTTCGGTCATGAATTTGCCGTGCTTGGTTTTGCCGTACTGCGCATCGTCCTTGTGATAGACCTTGGTGTTCTCATTGGCCCACACCATACCCTTCGCCTTGGCATCGGCGATCTCCGCATCGGTCGGCATCACGGCCGCGGCTTTGGGTGCTTTGGCGGCCTTCGCAGACGTGGCTGGTGCAGGCGAAGCCGCTTGTGCCATCGCTACTCCGCCGAAAGCCGCGCCAGCAAGAATCAATGTCGTTGCGTATAGGATTCTGCGCATCGTGTCTCCTTTGTCTCGTTGCGTGTTTGTTGTACGTTTTGCGCTCGGACTGTCCGTCGCTAAAGAACTAAACACTACTCACCACTCCGAACGCAAGCGAAGAGTCATCGCGGCAGAGATGGTCGCGCACTTCACGCTGCATTCATTGCCCGCGTTCCATAGCGATGCCATGGATGCGGATGCATGTGCCGATCGGTTTCCACAGGCATTGCAACTTTAGAGTAATTAGCAATTGATGGAAAAACCTTGTACCTTTAGCTATCCAACCCACAAGTGAGTTTACATATGCATAACTCCCCCAATGCTGCATGTAATTCTTCCACTCGCAGATCGGTCGTGCGACTGCTCCGCACGAACTCTTTCCTCTCTTCAGGGGGGTTAAAGCTGCGAGTTGGCCGATGTCTTGTTGCCGCGTCCAAGGTTTCGCAGCGGTCACACGACGCAGATGCGCGGACAAGACACGGCTCGTAATCGCTCTCTCGTCAATGAATGCGCCTTGGCGTCCAGGGCCCTTCGCTCGTCCCCCATACACGATTCGCAAAGCTGCGATCCAGCCCTGCCGCACTTCCACAATTGCAGCAGGTCCATATCCCCCGGGGCCCTACGTATGAAAATGATTGTGCACGGATCTTTCCTGAGTTGGAGAAATCTACTCTCTTTACTTCTCTTCGCCGCATCTGTTCCTGGCAGCGCTCACGCGGGAACGGCTTCGACATCGGCGATCACTCCGACGAGCGATGGATTCACTATCCAGATACGGAGCGCGTCGGAGCTGCTTCAGTATCGATGGCAGGCCCCGGCGCTCGGTTCTCTCTACTCCGTCGGTTCGGTAACCGTCACCGATTCCGTTAATGGAGCCTCGCCGCAGGCAGAAATTACACTGCCGTCAAGGATCGATTGGAGTGGGCCATCGAGAGTGTTGCAGTCCGTCTCAATCAATCCCGGGTCGGCCACGGCAACGCTCACCTTCGCCAACTCTTCGGGAGTCATGCATCTTTCCGTTCAGCCCGAAGTAGATGGCCTGTTCGCAGGCCTGCACTTCGTAGCAGACCAGGCAACGATTCAGGATATCTATCTCGGACAACTACCCGCCACCATTCAGAACCGTCCAATTTCCGTACCGTACTATTCACAGCCCGTTAATTATGTGGATGCGGTGGATTTGTTCGAAAACTCCTACTTCGATTCCTTTGCGTCAAATGCAACTACGCTGTCAACGACAAACGGTCAGGAAACATTCTACGGGCCGAACCTGAGCGGTGATCACAACATACTCAATGAAGTATGGAAGGTCGCCGTATCAAACAATATCGTGAACGTATTGCCCTACCCGGAGCATCCTGCATCGCCATTCATGGCATCACTTGCGGGCAGAATGATGCTGGACGTCCGAACCGAGGCGCAGTTTGCGACCATAGCATCGCAGTTAACCAACTTGAGTGAGAATGGGGTCCGGAACTGTTCGGTGATCATCGGAACGTGGCAGGCATACGGTTACGATAACGCTTTACCAAGCCAATACCCTGCAAACGCATCTCTTGGCGGCGATACAGAGATGAAGGCCATCGGGTCTGCGGCGAAAGCTGCCTCCTGCCTTTTCGCGCTCCATGAAAATTATACGGACTACTACACGGATTACCCTGGCTATACCTCCGCAGCGACGATGCAAAATCCAAACGGGACGCAGATACTAGCCTGGGTAAACCCGTTAAATATTCAGGCCTTCGCCACCAAGCCCGGCCTCTTCATAACAAACGCCAGCACGCAGTCGCCAGCCATCCACGACAATTACGGAACGAATGCTTCATTCATTGACGTCAATTCCTCTGCCATGCCATGGTGGCGTGCCGATCGAGATCCAACGGCAAAAGGAAACAACGCGTTCGGGACATATCGTGACGCCTCGATTGCCCTGTGGGCTTACGAACGAAGTGTCGAGAACGGTCCAGTTTTTGGAGAGGGCAAGTTCCATTGGATATGGAGCGGCCTGCTTGACGGGGTTGAAGCCCAATTCGGGGCGGAAAGCACGCCAATCACGAATGGCCCGCAGGCTCCGCTCTTTGTCGACTTCGATCTGACCCGGGTTCATCCCCTGCAGATCAATTACGGAATGGGATACTACAACCGCTGGCTGCCAAGCGGTGCCCTGACGACGCTCGCACTGGATGCTTACCGCATGCAGGAGGTCGCTTATGGGCATGCTCCCTATCTAGCCGAC
>DASQRJ010000325.1:0-5776 GCA_035642955.1 Acidobacteriaceae bacterium | reverse complement strand
ATCGACCATGCAGACCGCATCTACGTAAAGCTATCCACCGATCCCGACACTCAGGATCCCGGCCGCACGGCGCGGATCATTGGAGTGGACAAAGCCACCGACCTGGCGGTCATCAAAATCGATAACGAGAAGCCGCTGCCCACGGTGAAGATGGGCAACTCCGACAGCACCGAGGTCGGCGAGTGGGTGGTCGCCATCGGTGAGCCGTTCGAACTTGCGAAGACGGTCACTGCCGGTATCATCTCGGCCAAAAACCGCACGGTCGACCCGGGCGTGAAGGGTCAGTTCCAGCACTTCATTCAGACGGATGCCGCGATCAATCCCGGAAACTCCGGCGGTCCGCTGATCAACATGGACGGGCAGGTCATCGGTGTCAACACCGCGATCTACACGCAGTCGGCCGGCTACCAGGGCATCGGCTTCGCCATGCCGTCGAACACCGTCATCCCGGTCTACAACGATCTCATCGGTCCCGAGCACAAGGTCGTCCGTGGCTCCATCGGCATCTCCTTCCAGGCCGATCTGCCGTCGGCTGTCGGCCGCGTCTACGGGTTCAAGTCAGGCGTGCTGGTCAGCAGCGTCTCCAAGGGTGGACCCGCTGAACAAGCAGGCATCAAGGTGGGCGACATTATCGTCTCTGTCGATGGCGCGACCATCAAGGACGGTAATGACCTGGTGGAAATCATCTCCGCGCGCCATCCCGGCTCTACCGCCAAGCTCGGCTACCTGCGCAACGGTCAGCAGCAGAGCGCGACCGTGACCATCCAGGACCGCACCAAGACAGTCGGCTCGCTCAACTCTTCGAACAATGCACCGAATTCCAACGGACCGGGCGAAGAGGAAAGCGGACCGGACAAACTCGGCATCACCGCGGTGAATCTGCCGCAGCAACTGACCAGCAAGGGCGTGCACGGCGTGCTGATCCAACAGGTGAAGCCTGGTTCGTTTGCCGATGAGATCGGCCTCGCCCAGGGAGCTGTCATCAACGAGATCAACAAATCGCCCGTCAACAATAAGAGCGATTATGCCGCCGCAGTCTCCGCATTGAAGAGCGGACAGGACGTCGTAGTCAGCATCATCGATCCGCGTCAGCCGACTAGTGGCAATTTCTACCGCGGTGGAACACTCCCCTAGGGCCGGGTTGTATCGGCGCAACTTCCGACAGGCTTTTTCTCACGAAAAGGCCTGTATCGGGAATTCCGCCGGCGCCGATCTTCCCTGCTTATCACTCGAAGTAACACGTTGGTGTTACCCAAGATCAGGAACGCCCACAACTTTGGTGGATGACACCTCTATGGGTTGCAATCCTATGAATATGCCGATAGTCTCACCAGAACGCGATCTTCCTACCCCCGGACGAGGAACACGCATGTTTCGTTTTTCTACCAGCAGCGCCTTGGCATTGGGCCTGGCTCTCCTTCTGACTCCAGCATTCGCCGCAAGCTCGCATCCCTCGCAAAAGAGCGGCAAGAGTGGAGCCATACGTCGTGTGGGTCATCGCATCCGGCACCGCATCGCGCATCCGTTAGGTCAGCGCGGCATTGCGCCGGAGCGCGCCACCCAGATTCAAACCGCACTCATTCGCGAAAACTACCTGACCGGCGCGCCCAGCGGCCAGTGGGACACGCAAACCGAAAGTGCGATGCAGAAGTACCAGGCCGATCACGGCTGGCAGACCAAGCTCACGCCGGACTCGCGGGCGCTGATCGCACTCGGCCTCGGCCCCAGCACCGACAGTGGTCCGCAAACCCTCCCGGCCAATACCTACACCGCGCCTTCGGCGGAGCCGGCGGAAGCAGGGACGCTCGCCTCCGTGCATTCCATCTCGCAGTAGAGACGACTTCAGACAACTGCAGACGAAGGCAGTCAACAGCAGAAAGCCCGCTCGATGCGGGCTTTTCTTGTTTGAGTGTTGGACCCACCACAGGTGACTGCCAGCCTCGCTCGGTCCCACTGATTTTGCCTGCCGTTGTCTGAAGTTGTCTGCCGTTGTCTCCTTCACGCCTCGCCGCGCAACTGATCCTCGATCGTCTCTCGCCGGCGTACCAGCTTTGCCCTCTTGCCTTCCACCAGCACTTCGGCGGCGCGGTTGCGTGAATTGTAGTTCGACGCAATCGACATCGCATACGCTCCGGCATCCAGCAGCGCGACCAACGCCCCCGGCTGCACCTCCGGCATGGCCCGGTCGCGCGCGAAAAAATCTCCTGTCTCGCACACCGGCCCCACCACATCCATGGTCACCTGCTCCGCCGTCACGCTCGCAGCCGGCCGCTCGACCGGGACAATCTCGTGGTGCGCCCCATAGAGCGCCGGCCGGATGAGATCGTTCATCGCGGCATCCGTGATCAGAAATTCCTTCGCGCCATTGCGCTTCCGATAGAGCACGCGCGCGACCAGCGCGCCCGCCTGCGCCACCAGGAAACGCCCCGGCTCCAGCAGAAGCCGGACCTGCAATCCGCCCAGCCCATCGTTCAGCGCCGCCGCATACTCCGAGACTTCCTTCGCTGCATCGAACTCTTCCACGCCAAGCGGCGCGGCATAATCGATGCCCAGGCCGCCGCCGGCATCGATCGAACGGATCCGGATGCCGTCCGCGGCCAGTTCCTCCACCAGCGCGCGAACGCGAGCGAGGGCGGCGCCAAAGGGCGCGGCGCTGCGGATCTGCGAGCCGATGTGCACACTCACGCCTTCCGGCAACAGCCACTTGCTCTTCGCGGCACGCGCATAGACCTCGCGCGCACGGTCGATGTCGATGCCGAATTTGTGCTCGCGCAGCCCGGTCGAAATATACGGGTGCGTCTCCGCGAAGACATCCGGGTTTACCCGGAGCGCCAGGCGCGCCCGCTTCCGCAGTTTCGCGGCCCGCTCCGCCAGCAGCTCGACTTCCTGCTCGCTCTCCACATTGAAGAGCAGAATGCCCGCGCGCAGCGCCAGATCCATCTCATCCGCGGTCTTTCCCACGCCGGAGAAGACGGTCCGCGCCAGGGCACGCTTGTCTGCCCGCCGCACCCGTTCCAGTTCCCCGCCGGAGACGATGTCAAAGCCCGCGCCCTCACGCGCGATCACACGCAGCAGCGACAGATTTGCATTGGCCTTGACCGCGTAGCAGATCAGGTGCTCCTGACGGGAGAAATGTTTGCGGAAGAGCGAGAGCCGCTCGCGTACCTGCGAAGCGCTGTAGCAGTAGAGCGGCGTTCCGTAACGCGCGGCCAGCTTCTCCAGCGGAACCGCGTCGCAGAGGAGTTGGCCTTCAGGGCTGTAACGGAAGGGGCGCGCTGCGACCGTTTCAGGTTTTCTTGGCAAGGGGAGATTCCTTGTGTGAGATCAGGATGCCTTATCTTCCCACACGCATACGACCCACTCGCATACGCACCGTCAGCGTGGGACTCAATGCACGCTGTTCTCGTCGGCAAAACGGCGCAGCAACGCACCCACCAGTCGCGGCTGCTCATAGGGTGCGTAGTGGCCCATCTCCTGCAGCAGATAGAAGATCGAGCCGGGCACAACATTCGCCAGCTCCCGCATCTCCGCCGGAGTGGACCCGCGGTCGAGCGACGCCGCCAGTACCGCGGCCGGCACATGAATCGTCGCTGCCGTGGCCATCGAATCCGGCCGATCCGCCAGAGCCTGCTGCACTGCGATCGCCGAATCCGCCGTCATGCGCTCCATCATGGCGCGCAGCCGATGCACAATGTCGGGATCGCGCTCTTTGGCCGGCGCGCCCACCAGCGCATCGAGCATGGCGTCGAAAAACGGTGCTGTGCCCTGCCCCTCGATGGTCTCGATCGTTGCCTGGCGGTTGCGCCGCGTCTCCGGCGTGTCGGCATGCGGCTTCGCGCTGCAGATCGCAAGGGCGTGCATCCGCTCCGGCGCCTGCCGCCACAGTTCATAGAGCAGATAGCCTCCGATGGAGCAGCCGCAGAAGATCGCGCTCCGGACCGACAGCGCGTCCAGAAGACGAAGTACAGCGCGGCCCATCGTGCGCATGCTTGTGGTCTCCTCACCCAGCGGCGACAGCCCATGTCCGGGAAGGTCGGGCAGCAGCACGCGATACTCCGGCTCCAGCAGCGCCGCGGCCGGCAGCCAGAAGGAATGATCGACCGGCGTCGGATGCAGCAAGACCACGCACGGCCCGCTGCCGCGATCCTCGTAATGGAGGAGCTCGCTCATCGCTGAAGGCTCGACTCTCTTCGCTGGCGTTTCCGTGGCATGGCTGCACTTCGGGTTGCAGAAGAGTGTCAGCGCGACAGGATCGCCGCCGTACTCATCGGTTAGAAATCTACGTTAGACCTGCGGGTTTGCCGGGGGAGGATAGGTAGCGGCAGTTTGCAACATCAACGGCTCTTCCGGCGCAGCGACCCAGAGAACAACGTAGAGTATGAGGCCAACGCCGCTGAAACAGGCCAGCAGGACGAAGACCACGCGCACCAGCGTCGGATCCCATCCATAGGTGACGGCGACCCCCTGGCACACGCCGGCAATCATGCGGCCCATGCGCGGACGTACCAGCCGTCGTTGCGAGGGGGAAGGCGGCACGGCCTGCGTACCCTCGAAGGCTCCGCCCACGGTATGCCCACAGTTCGGACAATGCCGCGCATCGATTGCTATCGGTTTGCCACAGCTACTGCAGTAATACGCCATTGCCCTCTCCTGCATGTGCGCGAACGCCTGGTTTCCATTGATAAGACGCAACTGCATACTTCGAAGTTCCAGGAAGACAAACCGGGAATTCTGCGACTCAGCCCTTGTATGGCGCTTTCAGATAGCGGCGCGCATCCGAAGCCTGATCGCTTTCTCCCAATGCCAATACATCACGATACGCCGCCTCGGCCTGTTCACGTTGGCCCAAAACGTCGTATTCCATGCCCGCGCCAAGCTGGGCGCGCCGCTTCAGGTCCGGACTCACCGTCGGCTGCGCCAGCACATGCTCGAAGGCTTCTGCGGAAGCGGCCGCGTCTCTCTGCCCGCGCAGCGTGTCCGCCAGCCCGAACCAGGCCAATTCCAGGTGCTGGTTGGTGAAGTAACCAGCATGCCGCGACTGGTCCAGCAGGGCACGATAGAGCGCGATTGCCTGCTGTGCATGGCCTGCGTCCTTCTGCAGATTGGCCGCTTCAAGCCAGAAGAGAAAATTGTGCGGGTACTCGCGCTTGAGGGAATCATTCCACTCCGCGGCCTCGCCGTACTTCGCCTCCCGGCGCAGGAAAAGGGCCAGGGCGGTTCGCGCCTCGACCGATGTGGTCACGCCGTACTTGCCGTCATCGCGCAATAGCTCCAACCCCTTCTGCTTATTGCCATGAATGCCCGCCAGCCCCGCCAGCATCTTGATCGCGAAGGGCAATGAGCCAACGACATACTGGTGCACACCCACCACCAGCTCGGCATCCACAAAATCCGGATCGAGATCGAGCACCCGATCGTTGTCATCGCGCGCCTGCAACGCCAGCCGCAGCGCCGGGATAAACGATCTTTGCACCAGGCCCACGTAGGTTGCATGCAGGCTCTTCGACCAGCCGCGCGCATAAAGTGCGTCCACGTTCTTCGGATTCTTCTGCAACTGCCGGTCGGCGAGATGGATCGCGTTGCCGGATAGCTCCTCGATGTGCGCGGTGAAGGCCTTGTCCTCCACCACCCGATGTTTGCCGGTCAGGAAGCCATCGTGGGCATACAGTGTCGTATCCAGCAGGTCCAGGTTGTAGAGCTCATGGAAGAGCACGGTTTCGAGCACATAGTCGGCCGCCATCGGATCGTCCGGATGCGCTCGCTCCACCTTCTGAAA
>DASQRJ010000324.1:0-6127 GCA_035642955.1 Acidobacteriaceae bacterium | reverse complement strand
CCTTGTCCAGCGCTTCTACCAGTTTGGTCATATTCTCTTTGGCCGCCGGCGGAAAGTTCTTCTTCACCCAATCCTGTCCCACCGCCTCGCCCAGGTTCATGTCGGTCAGCCGTGTGCAGCGCTTCCAGCGCGGCTGCAGCTCCTTCGCGCCCTGCAGTGTCGCGTTGTAAAAGTTGTAATTCTCCTGGACAAAGTTGTCGCTCAGCCACGGCGCCGCATCGTGAATCGCATGCCACCGCAGATAGCTCTTCCATGCATCCAGACTCTCGGAGTCGATCTGCTTGTTCAGGGCCTCGAAGAATCCCGGCTGCCCCACATTCAACGTATCGAAGGAGCCGATGCCGATCTTGTCGAAATAATCGGACCACTCGAAGGTCGGCGCTATCTGCTTCAGCTCCGCCACCGTCTTGATGTGATAGCGATTTGCCGGCTCGCGCAGATCGGTGCGGCTCAGCGAGCCCTCGGCCAGCGCGGTCTCAATCGCCATCACACTCTTCGCTTCCGCCATGGCCTGCTCCGGTGTATCGCCCGCGAGTTGGAACATCTTCGTCATGTGCTCCGTGTACTGGTCGCGGATCTTCGTCTCCCGCTCTGACTTCTCGATGTAATAGGAGCGGTCCGGCAGCCCCAGGCCGCCCTGCCGCAACCCGGCAATCTGTTTCGAGCTGTCCTTCTCATCCTGCTCCACGCCGAAACTGAAGATCGCATCGGTGCCGTCCTGGCGCTCCAACTCCGTCAGCACGGTAGCCAGTTGCTTCTTATCGTTCAGCCCGGCAATACGCTCCAGCGCCGGCTTCAGCGGCGTTGCACCCTTCGCGTTTACCGCATCCACATCCATGCACGACGCATAGAAGTCGCCATACTTCGCCTCCAGCGGCGTGCGGCTCGGGCTCGGCTTTGCCGCCACTTCCAGATCCTTGTACAGCAGCCACTGATTGCGCTCCGCCAGCAGGCCGAAGCTGCCCCAGCGCACCTGATCCGCTGGTATCGGGTTGTTCTTGGCCCAGTTGCCGCAGGCGTATTGGTAGAAATCCGTGCACGGATCGGCGCTCCTGTCCATCGAGCTCAGATCCAGCATCTTCTGCGCCTTCGGCTCTGCCGGCGCATTCGAACCGGTATCCGCCAGCGCATCCAGCGCGCGTAAATGGGTGGGGGCAAAGTTGCTTTGGGCGCAGGCGATACCTGCACCCATCAAGATAATGGCGGCAATCCGAAATGGCTGCATGGCGCTCCTTGAATTGTGCATCGATACGGAAGGCGCAGTCTGCAATCTGCGCTCCTGGCCTCGTCCATCCGCGACTCCGCGCCGGCGAAGGCTCTCGTCAATCATCCGTTTTCGTTGACTCACGAACCTATCACAACCGCGGCAGGGAGGTCGCGGCAACACGAAAAAGGGTTGCACATATGTGTCGAAAAGACAGGGGGATTAGCCCGATCTCGCCATCCCCATCCCAACAGATCCCCATGTTTCCACCCCTTCTTGCCACCGAAGCCCCCGAATTGGCCAAATGACAGGGTGTTGGTAAGGAGAAAAGAGACGCCGTTGGCGCAGAGCAAGCCCAGGCATGAAAATAATCTGAACTAGTCTTGACATATTCAAGATATATCTTGATACTACAAACCATGAGATACCCATTCGAACAACTCAAAGAACACCTCAGAGAAGCCCATGGATGCGACCGCGGCCATGAGCAACGTCATTTCCGGGGCCGCGGCCCCTTTGCAGCCCACTTCGGCGAAGGCGAGCGACCCTTCTGGCGCGGACGCGGCGGCCCCGGACGCATCTTCGCCTCCACCGACCTCCGCTACCTCATCCTCGAACTCATCGCCGAGAAGCCCTGCCACGGCTACGAGCTCATCAAGGCCATAGAAGAGAAATTCGGCGGCGCCTACTCGCCCAGTCCGGGGATTATTTATCCCATGCTCACCCTGCTCGAAGAGACCGGCCTGGCCACGGTCACCACCGAGGGCACGCGCAAGCTCTACTCCATCACCGAGGAAGGGAAGAAGGAGCTCAAAGAGAACCGCAGCGCCGTAGATGAGATTCTGCAGCGCATGTCGGCCATCGGCAGCGCCGCCCGCCCCACCGAACGCGATCCGCAGATCATGCGCGCCATCCAGAACTTCCGTATGGCGCTCAGCATGCGCGCCGGCAACCTCACCCCCGAGCAGCGCAGCCGCATCATCGAGGTCATCGATACCGCGGCCCGCGAGATCGAGAAGGCATGAACCCCATGCCGCCCAACCTAGAGTTTCCTGGACACTCCGCTCGAACCGCTACGGCGGCACAACCCGTCACTCCACCGTCGAACGACATAGGAAGTTCGCGCCACGACTACCGCATCACAATCGACGTGCTCCATCCGTGCGGCGGAGAAGGAACCGAATCCGTCTCCTTCTTCGCCGCAATCGACAATGATCTCTTCGCCGAAGTAGACCGCCTGCGCCGTCAGGGAAACAGCGCCGCCCTTGCCCTGCGGCTCGCCCTCGGCATCGGCCTGCTCAAAGAAAAGTCTTCTGCGCAGCCCGCCCGCGCGTCGGCCAACGAAGCGTAGCCTTCTCAGCGCTCTGCGCGTTGCAGCGTGATCGAAGGCGGCTTCCGTCTCCGCCACGATGAACTGATCGATGGATCGGAACCATCCGGTGCCGGTCCCACCGCCGGACGGTTCGGCGACTCCGGCTTGGGCTCCGGCCTCTTGAAGGGAAACTCGATCGTCTGGTCGAGATCGATCCGGCCGCCCTTCATCGCGCCCGTAAATGTGCGCCTGCCGGCCTTGAACGAGATAGTCTCGCCCTCCACCTTGCCGTTCTCAATCGGCGTCGGCACGTCGCTGCCGCCGGTAAAGTTCACATTCCCGCCTTCCACTGTGCCGGTCAGGCTGCTGCCTTCCTGCCGCAGCGTAAACACCAATTCGTTGCCACCCAGTATCGCCGTCAGCTCGTCGCCCTCCTGCGGTACGGGCCGCCACAGCCCGGTCACGCCGGAGCCGGTCGGCACCGTGCGCTCCCATACCGCTACCTGCGGCCGCAGCGTCGCTGCCCTTGCTGCAATCGTAACTGTCGCTGATGCAAGTCCGGGCGCGGTCGCCTCCACCGTGATCTCTCCCGCCGCCTTTTCGGATTGCACAATCGCCATGCAGTAGCCGGAGAAGGCCTTGCGCGATGTGCCCTTATCGGATTCTTGATTGGTAGGGTCACCGTTACCCGTGCCGATCACCTTGCCCGCACCGGAGACCCGGAAGCTCACCTCGTTGTCCGTGTTCGGCACCACGCGGCCTTGTGTGTCATGCACCGCGACGGCGAACATCGCCACATCCTCGCCATCGCCGGAGAGCTCGCGGCGATCCACGGTCATCACCAGCTTTGCCCCGGCGCCGGTGGTCTCGCGCTTCTCCGTCATCACCACCCTGCCGCCTTTGTAGCCGCGCGCCTCGATGGATCCGGGTGCGTACGTCACATCCCAGGCCACGTGCGAATCCTTCTTCACGTCCTTCGTGCCCAGGCTCTTGCCGTTCGCGAACAATTCCACCTTCTCCAGGTTGGAGTACACCCATACCGCGATCTGCTTGCCCTCTAGCCCCGGCCAGTTCCAGTGCGGAAACAGATGCAGCACCGGCTTATCCGTCCACCACGAGCGGTAGTAGTAAAACGAATCCTTCGGGAATCCGCAGGTGTCGATCACGCCATACTGCGAGCTGATATTCGGCCATCCGTTCGGCGACGGTTCGCCGCGATAGTCGAAGCCCGTCCACACAAAGCCGCCGGACAGCCACGGCTGCGCATCGCAGAAGCTCCACCAACCTTCTGCCGAAGCGCGTCCCGTCGTGGTGTACGGATCGTAGGAAGAGACGTAGCCCTTCTGTGCATCGGTGATGTAAATGCCGCGCGTTCCCACCGCGCTCACCGTCTCGGTACCCATCACGGGGTTGTCCGGATGCGACTCGTGATATGCAAGCGCCTGCGGGTCCATGTAGTTGTAGCCCATCACGTCGCACACCGCGAGGCCGCCCGTGCCAATCGCTCCAGTGGGTGCAATCGACACCGGCCGCGAGCCATCGAGTTCCTCAGCCAGCGCCTTCATCGCGGTCAGAATCAGCACTCCCTTTTCTGTATTCGCCTGACCTTCTTCATTTCCCATCGACCACATGAAGACGCTGGGACGATTGCGATCGCGGCGTATCAGATCGCCGAACTGGCTCAGGCCCTCCGGATTCGAAGACATCATGCGTGTCTCGTCGAAGACCAGCATCCCCAACGCGTCGCACGCGTCCAGCAGCTCCGGAGTCGGCGGATTGTGCGATGTGCGTATCGAATTGCAGCCCATCTCCTGCAGCTTGCGGATGCGGTAGTACTGCACGGCATCGGGCAGCGCTGCACCGATCCCGGCGTGGTCCTGGTGATTGCAGGTTCCCTTCAGCTTCACCGATTTGTCATTCAGGAAGAAGCCTTTCTGCGCATCGAATCTCGTCGTGCGAATGCCGAAGGACGTCTCGTAGCGGTCGACGATCTCGCCGTTCGCTTCCACCTCCGTCACCAGCTTGTACAGGTTTCTCTCTTCCAGAGACCACAGCGCGGGCTGCTTCACCGTGATCTCCTGCGCATAACTCTGCTCGCCTCGTTCGGCAATGGTCGCGGGTGCCGTCGCCGCCTTTGCCACCGTCTTGCCGCTGGGATCGAGGATGGTCGTGACCACGCGCGCTCTCTGTGCAGATGGGTTCTGTACCGCGTTGGCGTGGTTCTCTACCTCAGCGCGGATGGAGAGCGTCGCCTCACCGTGCTGCACCTGGGCTGTCACGAAGGTGCCCCACTTCTTCACATGCACCGGATGCGTCTTCACCAGCCATACATGCCGATAGATTCCCGCCCCCTCGTAGAACCAGCCATCGCTTGAGGTCGCATCCACGCGCACCAGCAGCACATTCCTGCCGCCCGGATTCGCGAAGTCTGTGACATCGAAGCTGAAGGGATCGTAACCGCCGCTGTGCGTGCCGATATAGAAGCCGTTGAAGACCACCATCGTCTCCCGGTAGGCGCCATCGAACTCGAGGGTGATCCGGTTGTTCTTGTCCTCAGCGGGAAGCTCAAAGACGCGGCGATACCAGCCGACGCTGGTCGCCGGGTACGTCCGTCCCAGCGGATAGAAGCCCTTGCTCTGCAGCGCAGAATCGTTCGTGAAAGGCAGCTCGATCGCCCAGTCGTGCGGCAAATCGACGCTCCGCCAATCTCCGTCATCGAAGGCAATCGCGCCCGCGGGAAGAAAGTTTCCCGTCTTCTGGAAGTTGCCGGTGCGGCCGCTGCCGAATCCGAAATCCTTGGCCGGATCGTCCGCGTTGCCGAAGTGAAAACGCCAGCCGAAATCGAGCAGCAGCCGCTCGCGCCGCGCACCCGGACCGGACGCTGCCTGTCGAGCTTGAGTCTCGGGAAGCGGCTCGTGGGTGTCCTCCCCGGCAATCTGCATCGCCATGGCCATCGGACCCATGCCATTTGCCACCGCCACCGCCGCCGGCGCCAGCAACCCGGTCTTCAACAGATCGCGACGCGATACCTTGCTCATCCCTGCCCCCTTTGAAAACGCGCCGCAGCCATAGCCCAACGCTCTGCAAGCGATTACATTTGCGCGCACCAAATTAGTCCGTCGCCCACCCGTTGTCAAATGCTGCGGCGAGATTGGAGCGCCTTCGGCCGCCGTTTTTAGGCCGCAGCCCGCTGCCGCGTCACCATCGCCGCGACCGGCAACGCGCTCAGCAGAATCGCCGCCGCCAGCAAAAATGGCGCACCGGGCAAGTGAATCCGGCCCGGCTTGATCGCCGCGGCAAACACGAAGGTGAACAGTCCCGGCCCGATCAGCGCCGTCAGCCCGCGGATGCACTGCACCGCCCCCTGCAACTGCCCCTGCTCCTGCGGCGTCACATGCACGCTCATCAGTCCCTGCGCCGTCGGCCCGGCCAGCCCCCACAGGTTCATCAGCGGAATCCCCAACAGAAAGATCCATCCCTTTGGCGCCAGCCCGAAGATGGCAAATCCCACCCAGCCGATGCCCAGGCCCCACAGCAGCGTGCTGCGCTGGCCCAGCCACTTCACCAGCGGCCGCACCAGCAGCGCTCCGACGATCACCGATCCGACGCCC
>DASQRJ010000323.1:0-4893 GCA_035642955.1 Acidobacteriaceae bacterium | reverse complement strand
CCAAACAACACCAGCGCGATCCCTGTCTTGCGCCCGGGCGTCTTCTCACCGAAGCTCAAACCACCCGGTCCTGCCGGATTCCCGCCGTCTTCCGTCACGCTGCCAACTTCTGGTGCACAGGGGAGGATTCGAACCTCCGTACGTCGCTAGGACGGGCAGATTTACAGTCTGCTGCCATTAACCGCTCGGCCACCTGTGCACGATTCCAGCTCCTCGCTCGCGCTTCCACCCGCACATATGATCCCCATCCGGACAACGCTTCGCCATAAAGCCCGGGAAGACGAGGGGAAATAGGAGACAACGGAGTGGGTGTCGCAGAACGAGTCGCCGGAGCGTCCTTACAAATCTTCGACGATCCTTGTGTTCGGCTAAGACTGGAGCTGGCGAAGGGACTTGAACCCCCGACCCTCTGATTACAAATCAGATGCTCTACCAGCTGAGCTACGCCAGCCCGCACCGCCTGTTCCCGGCACACACTGCTGCGAGCCCCGGGGAGCGACCGTTCAAGCGCAAGATTAGCACAGCGGGAAGGCCCTCGCAATGCGGTCTGCAGACAATACCGCCCAGGCGCCGCTTGTCCTTCCATCGGTCCGCGCCGCTTCCCGGAAGCTACGGTCCGGAGACGCTCACGTGACTACCCTCGGAGTCCACGAACTGCGCCAGCGCGCTTCACGATGTCCCCAGGATGAAGAGCATACCCCGCGAAAGGGTCCAACCCCTCCCAACCCCTCCCCAGATCAGCGACGGTGGCTCCGCGCCCAACGACTCGGATTTGATTTTCCCCGCAACCACTCAGCCGGCCTTTGCATTCAAAATATTTATGAAAACTCTAACGTGTCGACAACTCGGCGGAGCTTGTGACGAAAAGCTTACGGCAGAAACATGGGACGACATGGTGAAAACCATATCGAAGCACGTTATGGAGAAGCATCCCGACGTCGCTAAAGACATGGAGAAGATGCACAACGAGGACCCCAGGAAATGGGGCCGGGAAATGAAGCCGAAATGGGACGCGGCCAAGGCAGCCTAACGGACTGAGCGCAGGAACTCTTCGTTCGACTGACGAGGAATGCTCATGAATGCCGCATCGCCTGGATCAACAGAATGATGCCAACGCACACCAGGCCGCCATGAACCATCTGCAAAAAGGCCTCGCCGCGCAGGCGATGATTCAGCGCTCTGCCAAGAAAGATCGCGGGCAGCGCCACCGTCAGCGACCACAGAAAGTAATGCGTCACCGCCGGCACCCACAGCCCGGCGAACCAGTATCCTGCCATCGCAACCACGCTTGCGGGCAGAAAGTATCCCTGCAACGTAGCGCGGAAGTGCTGCGGGGACCAGCGCCGCATCGCTCCGTAGAAGACCAGCGGAGGGCCGTTCATGCCATAGGCGCCGCCCAGCACGCCGGCCAGAAAGCCGCAGCCCAGAAGCCAGGGACGGCTGTCGCGGTCGAGCTCCGGCGGCTTTATGCCCAGACGCGCGCTGAGAATCGAGTAGCCGGAGAAGGCCACGATGACCACGGCGAGGGCCGCTTTCACCATGCGCGGGTGGGCACTCGTCAGCAGCCAGACCCCGAGCGGGATGCCCAGAAATGTTGGGGCCAACAGCCAGCCGGCGCTGCGCACATGGATCTTCTGCCAGTCCTGCACGACAACGACGGCGGCAATGGTGATGGAAAGCAGAACGACAACGGGAGCGGCAATCCCAATCGGAATCATCAGCGCCAGCAGCGGAACCGCAATCAGCCCTTCGCCAAAGCCGAAAGTCGAGCGAACCAGGGTGGCGAAGAACACCACCAGCAGGACGTGCAGAGTCGTCGTGTCCACGTATCTCCCAGGCCCGAAACAGTGGCGGCCCGAAAGCAGGGGCCACAAGCACGAACGCCTCGTATCGATTCTAGCGTTGCGGTCTGCGCCTTCGCCCGCTGCTATCCTGATCTCCACCCGCCATCATGCGCAGACGCACCCGCACCACACTCCTGATCGCCGCCATCGTCATCGTACTGCTGGGCGCGCTCGCCTACCTGCGGCAGAAGGCGCCGCCGGAGGTCGCGCGACTGCTGCCGGAATCCGACGGCATCGTCTACATCAACTTCGAGCCGCTGCGCACCGCGATGCACTTCGATCAGCATCCGGTGAAGCATGACGCCAGCTATCAGCGCTTCATTGATGCCACCGGCTTCGTCTTCGAGCGCGATCTGCGGCAGGCGGCGATCGCCATCCACCACATGCCGGACCCGCGCGGACCCAACGGGCCCGCCGCTTACTCTGAGGTCTTCGCCGGCCGCTTCGATCACAAGCGGGTCACGGCGTGGCTGGAGGCGAGCAGCAAAACCCGCGAGCAGTACGCCGACCGCACCATCTACTCCCTGCCCAGCAACGGCCGCACCGTGCGCGTCGTGCTGCTCGGCTACGACGTGGTTGCGGTCTCCAACACCCCGACAGCGGAGCAGATCCACGCCATCGTGGACCGCTATCGCACCGCCGCGCTGCCCTTCTCCGGCTCGTCGGTGCTCTCGGACTACTACAGCCAGGTGCCCGCGCTCTCCCTCGCCTGGGGCATCGGCCGCATCTCGCTGCCCTTCTGGTCGGAGGGCGGTCCGCGCATCTTCGGCATCACCCTGCCGCTGGATACGGATACCGCCTTCGTCGCCTCGGTGCGCTTCCTGGGCAACCTGCACCTGCGCGTGGTGGAGATTGCGCCCAGCCAGGCCGAGGCGGCAGCCACCACGAATGCACTGCAGAGCATGCTCGGACTGCTCTCCGCGGCAATGACCACGGTCGGGAATAATCCGCAGAGCAAGGACTACCGCACCCTCATCCACAGTGCCGCGGTAACCCAGCACGGCAGCCGCACCGTCCTGACAGCGACCGTGCCGCTGGATCTGGTAAAGCAGCTTGCCGGTGGCAATCCGTAGAGAATCGTATGCTCTTTCTCTTGCGATTTGTCAGGCAGCTTGACACGGCTGTATCGTTAACTAAACGTTTTTTTCACCGCAATTGCTGCGATGCCACCACCTTCGATCCCTCACTCCTGAACCCGGAGGAATTTGCATGTCTCGCATGACCAACGCTTCCCGCGTCCTGGGCTCTCTCCTCTTCCCCACGTTGTTGTTTGCCGCTCCTGCAGTTGCCCTGGCCCAGAGCACTCACGTCATCACCGGTCAGGCCGCCTTCACCGACTATTCGCAGGAAAAGCCCGGCGTCATGCGCAAGATCACGGTTGCCGATCTGCCTGTGCCCTATGCAACCGAATCGGTCGACAACGGTCCAAGCATGGCGCCACGGCCCGCCGGTGCCATGCCGGAGGCGCCGGCCGGCTTCAAGGTTGAGCTGTACGCCTCCGACCTGAAAAATCCGCGGCTCATCCGCACTGCACCGAACGGCGATATCTTCGTCGTCGAGAGCGAGCCGGATCGTAGCGGAGACAGCGGAACGGTCATCGTCTTCCGCGGCGTCGATGCCAGCGGTAAGCCAAAGCAGGTCTCGACCTTCGCCACCGGTCTGAAGCAGCCCTTCGGCCTCGCCTTCTATCCGCTGGGCTCCGATCCGAAATGGATTTACATCGGCAATACCGATTCGGTGGTGAAGTTTCCCTACAAGAACGGCGACCTGAAGGCGACCGGGCCATCGCAGATCGTGGTTCCCGATCTGCCCGGCGGCGGACGCCTGCGCGGCGGCGGCCACTGGACGCGCGACGTCGTCTTCTCCAAGGACGGGCAGCGCATGTTGGTCTCCGTCGGCTCACACTCGAATGTCGACGATCCCGACACCACCCCGGCGGAGTTCCACCGCGCCGACGTGCTCGAGTACACGCCCGAGGGCAAGTTCGTGAAAGTCTACGCCTCGGGTATCCGCAACTGCGTCGGTGAGGCGATCGACCCCGCGACGGGACAGCTCTGGTGCTCGGTGAATGAACGAGACAATCTGGGCGACAACCTGGTGCCCGACTACATCACCCACGTCGAGGAAGGCGGCTTCTACGGCTGGCCGTGGTACTACATCGGCAACCACCACGACCCGCGGCACAAGGGCAAGCATCCCGAGCTGGCCGCCAAGGTGCTGGTTCCCGACGTCCTGCTGCAACCCCACTTCGCATCGCTGGAGATGACCTTCGACGAGAGCCGCCAGTTCCCCGCCTCCTACCGTGGCTGGGCCTTTGCGGCGGAGCACGGCTCGTGGAACAAATCCAAGCGCGCCGGCTATGAAGTCATCGCCGTGCCGGTCGAAGACGGTAAGGCGACAGGCGCGTATCAGGACTTCCTGACCGGCTTTGTCACCCCGGATGGCAAGGTGTGGGGCCGGCCTGTCGGCGTCACCTTCGCCAAGGACGGTTCCCTATTCGTCACCGACGACGGATCGAATTCGATCTGGCATGTGACCTACACCGGAGCAAAGCAGCAGGCGAGTAAGTAAACACAGGCGCAGACGGCAACCCAAGGGCGTCCGGTGCAAACCGACGCCCTTTCTCTTTCACCGCTGACTCTTCCGTCCCGCCGCAACATCAGCATTGAATCTAGCCGAGCCGCCGCGCGGCACCGTCAAGCATTGCCACTTCTCCGATTGCAGATGCTTCGCCAGAAAGACGATCTGCCCCACGTGATAGCTGTAGTGCGCGATCTGCCGGTTGATCGCCTGCATCACCGAATGGCGCTCGCCGCGGATGAAGGTATCGCGTCCGAGATCCGCATCCGTCAGTGGATCGAGCGCGGTGACGATGCAGGCCCAGCCCGCATCCCACATGGCCATCAACTCCGCACGCGTCGCGGGAGGCGCTTCAAATTCGCTGTCGCGGTGGCGGTCCGGCTTCTCGCCATCGGCCTCGGGAAAGCCGGTAAAGCGGGAGCGCATATTTCCCGCCATGTGCTTCACGATCTGCGCGATGGAATTCATC
>DASQRJ010000322.1:0-2667 GCA_035642955.1 Acidobacteriaceae bacterium | reverse complement strand
CTCAATGTCGAGTTTGCCGAGGCGATCACTTTCAAACCCGGACCACGTGATCAGCGCATGGTGCTCGTCCGCCTCAATCAGGGGTTTGTTGGCGCTGCGTTCAGTCAGGTAGTGAAAGCGATGATCGGGAGCGGGCACATGCAGCCGCATTCCCGCACCCTGAAACTTCCATGCTCCATCCTTTGTGGCCAACCGCCGCACACAGCCGCTTTCGCGGAGAATTATGACGCGGATTGCATCGCTTTCAAGCACGACCGTGTCTCCAGCGCCCGGCACAGAAGCAGGTGATGCGAGATTTGGGAACAGTCCGGCTGCGCTGGCAGTCAACGATGAGCCGAGGAATTTGCGGCGTGAGAATTTGGACAAACGAGCTCCTTAGCCGATGAAGGTCTGCTGGGATTGTAGCGCTGGCGGCGTGGACGGCTTTGAATCCTGGCTCATGATACAGAAGAGGTGGCTGGCGGCCTTTACGGATTGCTGGATTGGATGAGAGCGCGGTAGCGTGCGAGGGCGGCGAGGTGATCCCAGTCGGAACGCAGGCCGATGTAACCGTCGGGGCGAATGGCCAGGAGAGTGATGCCTTCGACACCGAGGAGATGGGCTGCAGAGGGATCGAGTTGTCCGATGTGGACGGGCAGATCGGCGCGAGTGCTGAGAGCGATGGCAACTTCAAAGATCGGCGAGCCGGTGGCCGCCTGCTCCAAGGCGGTGTGGAGGTCGAGAAGTTGTGAACTCTGCGCGGTGGGACCGGCGAGGAGGATAAGGGTATGGCCGGCGCGGTGGGCAAGCTGGTGCAGTCTGCGAGGGCCGGCGTCGGAGGCTTGCACAGTGATGTTGTCGGGCAATCGGAATCCAGCAGCGAGATGGTGGCTGGCGTCGCCGATGACGATGGGGGAGAGAGAATAATCGCTGATCAGTTCAGTCTCGGCCATCACTTCAACGTTCAGCTCTTCAGGATCGGTGAGCATGGTGCGGAGGGCCTGATCGCGCTGGTCGCGTTGGGCAGGGTCGGTGAGGGTCTGGGCCTGCTCGAATAGGTCCCCGGAGTGGGTGATGGTTTCGGCGATGGGGCGACGCTCGGCATGATAGCTGTCGAGCAGCGTTGGATCGGCGAAGCCGTGGTGGACGAGGGCAAGTTTCCAGGCGAGATTAAAGGCATCCTGCAGGCCGGTGTTCATGCCGTGACCCTCTGCGGGGGAGCAGAGGTGGGCGGAGTCGCCGGCGAGAAAGACGGAACCGGAGCGGAACTGCGCGGCCACCTTGGTATAGCAGTTGAACCGCGTGGGATTTTCGACGTTGATGAAAGATGCCGATGGCAGGTACAGGCGGAGGGTCGAGGTGGCTTCCGCGACGAGGTCGGAGTCGTCTGAGCTGGGGCGGAGGTAGACACGCCAGCGCTGATTGGGAAGCGCGGTGAGGATGATGGGAAGCAGGTCATGGAAGGCGAAGATGCCTTCGTAGGTGTCGGTCCAACCTTCAACGGTGGTATCGAAGACGGCCCACTGTTTGGCGAGCTCGTGACCTTCGAAGGCGATACCGGTGAGCTCGCGGGTGGCACTGTGGATGCCATCGCAGCCGACCACCCAGCGGGCATCGATGTTGTAGTCGGCATTCTCGTGCTCAATTTCGGCACGGACGCCGCCGGGATGCGGAGTGAGCGCGACAAGCCGGGAGGATCGAATCACCTGACCGCCGTGTTTGTGGAGAGCGTCGGTGAGAATGGATTCGGTGACTTCCTCCGACACGCCGAGATTGAAGCCATAGATGCTGCCGCTGGTGGAAAGATCGACGGTTCCGAGCAGGTTGCCGCCGGAGTAGACCCTGACGATCCGTTGCCGGCAGCCGACGTCGAGAAGTTTTTCGACAAGTCCCATCGCTTCGAATATCTGGAGGGAGAGGGGATGAACCACGGTGGCGCGATCCCAGTGGAGGGGCGCGGGCCGAGCGTCAATCACATGACATTGCACGCCGCGGCGGTGAAGCTCCGAAGCCAGGAGCAGTCCAGTCGGTCCTGCACCGACCACAAGCACGGGGACCCGCCCGGTTGTAAGGTCGGGATTTTCCGGCTGCGTCAGATGGTCGACATGGCGGGCCAAATCTGTCACCGCGGTCCTCTCTATTGGTCGCAGCAGTAGCCTGGGTACGGTTAATGGGGTACGGTTAGGCAGGCCGATTTAGGATGCATCCAGATGCGTCGAAACCGGCAATCCCATATAGGTATAGGTACCACAGAGGCGCTTGCAGCGGGCAATCCGGGCAACGCGTATTGGGCACTCGTAATGGCATTGCTGAACGCCGAGCGCTGCGCCAGTCTGTGATCGGCAAGTGCTGCTGCGTGACATCGATGACATTTTCGTTGCAAACGGCGATGATGAGACGCAAGATGTTGTCAACGAGAGTCTTTCAATCCCGCGGCGAACAGCGTCACGGCAGCTGTGTGCGCGGCCGATGCAGCGCTGAATGTCTACCCGCTCGCAGGAGGTACATGGAAATGAAAAAGTCTGTCTTTTTTCTCCTGCTCGCATGCTGTTCGCTTTCCATGGCGCAGACGACCCCGCAGCCAGTAGGAGTTCTGGACTCGCCTCATGCATGGATAGCGCTGCAGAATTTCAGCGCAGGCGCGACGGCTTCCACTCTGAACGGAATGATCAATGCGGCCTCGTGTGG
>DASQRJ010000321.1:0-4636 GCA_035642955.1 Acidobacteriaceae bacterium | reverse complement strand
GGACACACCTTGCGCAGGGAGGGCGCTGTGCGCCTCGCGACCATGGATCGTGATGCGGGCGAGGCAATAACCTTTTCCTGCACGCGCAGCGCGCAGAGACGTCGGTTCACCGACGATAAGACGACGCGGCTTCAGACTGTCGGCGGCGATCAACCGCTTCGATCCGATGCATCCGACCTCTTCGTCCGCGGTTAAAACGATCCGTAGGCCATCGATCCACCTGGCGTTCTTCAATGCAGCAGCCGCCAGCAGACACGCGAGGAATCCCTTCACATCGCAGGCGCCGCAACCATGCAGCATTTCTCCTTGAAGAACCGGGTGCAGAGCCTGTAACCAATCTTTTGCGTAGGGAACGGTATCTGTATGGCAGAGGAAGACCAGATCCACCGCACGGTCTGCAACGTTCTGTCCCGGCGGGGATGCTATCAAATTCACCTTCTCTGTTCCGGCCTCGTCGATATAAGGAACCTCGCGCGTCGACCATCCTTGAGCCGACAAGACTGAAGTGGCGTAGTCGGTTACAGGACGATTGGAGATCGCGGAAACGGATGGAAGGCGGATCAAGTTCGAGAGATGGTCTACCGCTGTGGTCAATGTATGCCGCCCCACACTTTGCGATAGAGCTGTCGATACCTCCCGACGATCTCTTCTTCGAGCGCATGCCGTCCATCTCGAAGAATGAATTTGCCGTTTACCAGGACATCACGGATAGCGGTGCGATTCGCTCCAAAGACCAGGAGTGGAAGAAGCGTTTCGGAGGTGTGCCCAGCGATCGAAAGATCTTTCAGATCGATGGAAACCATATCACCATATGCGCCGCTCGCCAGCGAGCCGGCTTTGACGCCCAGCGCCTGCGCTCCGTGGATGGTCGCGCAGTCCAGCAGGTGCGATGCAATGGGACGGCTGTTCATCTGGTCGAGCACCGCTCTTTGCTGCTGCGACAATCGCAGGTGATAGTCCAGTTCACGCGCGTCCTCCAGCGAATCGATCTGCGTCTGGCTGTCCGATCCCAGTGCGTGGCGTACGCCCAACCTCATCAGCGCATCGACTGGAACGATGCCATCGCCGAGATTGCGTTCTGTCGTAGGGCAGGAGCAAACGATGGTACGCGCGTCCGCAAGCGCGGATATCTCATGCGGACTGAGATGGATTGCATGCACCGCTACGAAATCCTTTCCTAACAAATCCTCTCGTGCGAGCAGCTCCACCGGTGTACATCCATACTCCTGCTGGCACGCGGTGTTTTCCGCGATCTGCTCTGCGACATGCATATGGATCGGCAGGGAATTACTGCGTGCCCAGGAGACGATCTCGCGCAGCTCTTTGAGCGGTACAGCGCGAATGCTGTGCGGTGCGACACCGAAGCTCACGTTCGCGGAGTCCGTGGAGTCGAAGCTCCGAAGGCTGGCCATATTGACGAGAAAGGAATCCGTCTTCTCGAAAAAGCGGCGCTGACCCGGATCGGAAGGCAATTGATATCCGGAGCGCAGATAGGCCGAGCGGAGAAGGACAATGCGCAATCCGACTGACTTCGCAGCGGCGATGACCTGATGGGCCAACAGGTTTGGGTCATCGTAGGGGGTTCCATCGGGTTGGTTGTGAAGATAGTGAAACTCGCCAACCGTTGTGATGCCCGCGCGCACCATTTCAAGAAAGCACATGCGCGCTACGTCGTAGACATCCTCCGGTGAAAGCTCAGCAGCGGCCTGATACATCGTATTGCGCCAGGACCAGAAATCCCTTCCGCTGACGGCTCGCGATTCTGCACGGCCACGGATGAGTCGTTGAAAGGAGTGGGAATGCGTATTGACGAAGCCGGGAAGGAGAGCCTTGCCCGAGAGATCGATCCGTTCCCCCGCCTCTGCGGCTTCCGCGATGCGGCCCGCATCATCCACGAACAAGCTCTCTCCGGATACGAAGCTGCCATTCCGATAGAGCAGTGACGGTTGAAAGGATTGAGTCATGCCTTCCGTTCCCTTGAGGCATGCGTGTCATTCGTTTCAGGTGACGCGATGCGGCTGCCCCTGGACCAGACTTCACGTACGGGATTGATGGCCATGGTGTACACGAGATCGCGCCAGTCGGCTGACTCTAACACTGCAAAGTCGGCTTGTGCTCCTTCTTCTATGCGTCCTACGTCGTCCATGCCAAGTGCATAAGCGGCATTCACCGTTCCGGCGACGAGTGCTTCGTGAGTCGTCAACCCATTCAACCGTACAGCCAGCCCAAGCGCTGCGCTGGTGGAAAACAAGGGGCTCGATCCTGGATTGAGGTCGGTACCCACCGCGACGGCCGCACCAGCGTCGATCAACTGGCGCCCGGGGGCCTTCGCAATCCCGAGGTGCAGCGAAACCCCCGGCAGTACGGTAGCAATCGTTGCACCATCACCAAAGAGAGCATACTGATGCGGAGCGCATGCCTCCAGATGGTCGATACTCAACGCTTTTAGCCGCAGGGCCAGTTCGACTCCGCCAACGCAATGAAACTGCTCTGCATGGACTTTGATGCGGAGACCGTGTTCAAGAGCGCAGGTAAGCACAGACTCAGCCTCCTTGGCGCTCCAGGCCTCCTTCTCAATAAAGATATCCACCGCCTGAGCAAGGGCACGGCGGCTCGTTTCCGGAATCAATTCGCTGCAAACTCTGCGGAGATAGTCGACCCGCTCGCGGACATCGTTGGGCGGCATGTGGATGAGCAACGTTGGGACAAGCCGAATCGGTAAGTTCGACGCGACTGTCTGGATCACCGCCAGCATGCGGAGTTCTTCTGGAACGGTGAAGCCATAACCTGACTTTACTTCGACAACCGTGGCCCCCGATCGAATCAGCATCCAGATCCGCTGCGCCGCCAATGTAACGAGCTCAGTCGTGGACGCAGCAGTCGTCGCGCGGACAGTGCTCCAAATTCCGCCGCCCGCCGCGAGTATCTGTTCATAGGTGACGCCGGAGGTCCGCGCATCGAAATCACGGAGACGATCGCCTGCCCAAACGGCGTGAGTATGGGGATCAACGAGGCCGGGAACAACAGCGCGGCTGCCGAGATCGACCGTGCGCGATGCTGTTCCGGTCCAGTCTGCCGCAGGGCCGGCCCATGCAAAACGGTCGCCCGTGATCGCCATTGCGGCGTTCGCGATGACGCTCACTTCGCGCATCTGCTTGCCAAACTTCGGTCCGGCACCGGTGGGTGTGGCCAACTGGGTGATGCCGGTGATCAGAAGGTCTGCGTTCATGCGAGGCTCGGCATGTCGAGACCGCGGTCTCGTGCCACTCCCTGCGCTTTCACATAGCCGGCATCGGCATGCCGGATGACGCCCATCGCTGGATCATTGGTCAGGCAGAGGCGCAGCCGCTGCTCAGCCTCATCGCTGCCATCGGCCACGGCCACCAGACCCGCGTGCTGGCTGTAGCCCATGCCAACACCACCGCCGTGATGAAAGCTCATCCACCCCGCGCCACTGGCGATGCCGGTGGCAAAATTCAGTAGCGCCCAATCGGAGACAGCATCCGATCCATCCAGCATGGCTTCAGTTTCTCGATAGGGACTTGCTACCGATCCCGCATCCAGATGATCTCTGCCAATGACGATCGGTGCGGAAAGATCTCCGTCGTGGACCATCCTGTTGAAGAGCAAGCCCGCCTTGTCGCGTTCGCGGTAGCCCAGCCAGCAGATGCGAGCGGGGAGTCCCTGGTAGGCAACTTCCTTCGACGCAAAGCGCAGCCATTCCTGCAAGCGCTCGTCATCGGGAAAGAGTTTGAGCAGCGCAGCATCTGTCTTCGCGATGTCTTCCGCGTCTCCGGAGAGCGCAACCCATCGGAAAGGCCCGCGTCCTTCGCAAAATGACTCTCGAATGAATGCGGGCACGAATCCGGGATAGTTGAAAGCATCGCCTACTCCTGCCTGCTTGGCCTGCGTCCGCAGGTTGTTGCCGTAGTCAAAGGCGATCGCCCCGCGTCGCTGCATCTCGAGAATGGCCTGCACATGCCCCGCCATGGCGACGCGCACGCGGTCCATGTAATCCGCCGGATTGTGACTACGCAGAGCATTCAGGTCTTCGTCGACCAACGCCGGCGGCAGGTAACCCCACATCGGATCATGCGCACTGGTCTGATCGGTGATGAGTTCGGGTGTAAAGCCGGAGCGCACCATCGCCGGCAGAACTTCCGCGGCATTGCCTTGCAGTCCGATGGAAAGAGCGGTCTTACTCCGCTTTGCCTGCTGCGCCATGTTGATCGCGTCCTCCAGCGAGGCTGTCGCGCGATCCAGATATCTGGTTTTCAGCCGGCGCTCGATGCGGGTTGGATCCACTTCGACACAGATGCTGACACCGCCGGCCAGCTTTACCGCCAGTGGCTGGGCTCCGCCCATACCGCCCAAGCCTGCCGTAACGCTGATAGTGCCAGCCAGCGTGCCGTTAAAGTGCTGCTTCGCAGCGGCTTTAAAGGTCTCGTATGTACCTTGCAAAATTCCCTGGGTTCCGATGTAGATCCAGGAACCAGCTGTCATCTGCCCATACATCATCAAGCCGGCCGCATCCAGCCGGTCGAACTCCTCCCAGTTGGCCCATCGCGGCACCAGGTTCGAGTTGGCAATCAGGACTCGCGGCGCCAACCGATGCGTCTGGACCACGCCAACAGGT
>DASQRJ010000320.1:0-7728 GCA_035642955.1 Acidobacteriaceae bacterium | reverse complement strand
GCATTTTTTGGTGACTGCCACCACCTCGCAGTAGGGCAGGTAGTCGGCAAGAAGTTCGTTTCGCCGCTCCACCGTCAATCGAAACTTGCCGTAGTTCAAAATGCGAATCAGTTCCGCAGCCGTATCCGCGGAAGCGAGAGGAATGCATGCCCCCTCACTCCAATGAGCACGCAACCACGCTAACCGTCCGCTTTGGAAGACGAGCACCGAGAGAACAACCGATGTATCGAAGACGATACGCTGCGTCACTGCCGAGTCACTTCCTGGTGTCACTCTTGGTCCGGCGTGCCCAGGCAACCGCGTCGGCTACATCCTGCTCCGTAATACCGAGCCGAGCGATGTGCTCCCGTATATCTTGCAGCCGAGCTTGTCTTTCCAAATCCGACATACAAGAACTCTCCAAACCGAAATCATCAGGATGGATCTTATTCTAAAAAATCATCGTTCGGGCTTTTGCATTGACAGTCAAATGAAAAGTGGGCCACCAAAGGCGGCCCACCACCTGTTTCACCGCTCCTCGCTTAGCGCGCCGAGCCGGCGTGCTCCTTTGCCGGCTTCCCCGCCTTCGCCTTCGGCCCAACCACCTCAAACGTCAGCCGGTTGTTCAGCGGATCGGCATCCACCTTCACATGGTCGCCGTGCAGCACCTCGCCATCCAGGATCTTGATCGCCAGCGGATCCTGAATCAGCCGCTGGATCGCGCGCTTCAGCGGCCGCGCACCGTAGGCGCGGTCGTACCCCATCATGAGCAACTGGTGCCGCGCTCCATCGGTCAGGTCCAGCGTGATCTTGCGATCCGCCAGCAGCTTCTTCAAATCTTCCAATCGCAGATCGACGATGTGCGTCAACTGCTCCTCGCCCAGCGGACGGAAGATCACAATGTCGTCCACGCGGTTCAGGAACTCGGGCCGGAAGCTCGCCTTCAGTACCTCCATCACCTGCTCGCGCGCCAAGTCGAAGGCCGCCTCGTCGGTCAGCGCTTCGCCATTCAGCACCTGCGCGCCCAGGTTCGAGGTCATGATGATCACCGTGTTCTTGAAGTCGACCACGCGCCCCTTGGAGTCGGTCAGCCGGCCGTCGTCCAGCACCTGCAGCAGGATGTTGAAGACATCGGGATGCGCCTTCTCGATCTCGTCGAAGAGCACGACCGCATAAGGCCGGCGGCGGATCGCCTCGGTCAGCTGTCCGCCCTCATCGAAGCCGATGTAGCCGGGAGGCGCGCCGATCAGCCGAGCCACCGCATGCTTCTCCATGTACTCGCTCATGTCGATGCGCACCATCGCCTGCTCGTCGTCGAAGAGAAACTCGGCCAGCGCGCGCGCCGTTTCTGTTTTGCCCACGCCGGTCGGCCCCAGGAAGATGAAGCTGCCGATGGGCCGCTTGGGATCGCTCAGTCCGGCGCGCGAACGGCGGATGGCGTTGGCCACCGCCTCCAGCGCAAGGTCCTGACCGATGACGCGCTCGCGCAGGCGCGACTCCATCTGCACCAGCTTCGATACTTCGCCTTCGAGCATCTTCGACACTGGAATGCCGGTCCATTTGCTGACGATCGCAGCGATGTCTTCCTCGTCCACTTCTTCCTTGAGCATGCGCTTGCGCACGCCGGACTTTGCGGCATCGGACTCCGCATCCTGCTCGGCATTGAGCTTGCGCAGCTCCGCCTCGGCCTTGGGCAGCTCCCCGTACTGGATCGCGGCCGAGCGTTCCAGGTTGCCCTTGCGCGTCTGCTCTTCCATCTCGAAGCGCAGCTCCTCGATGCGCTGCTTCAGCTCGCTCACCCGCGTGATCGCCTCGCGCTCCTTCTGCCAGCGCGCGCGCAGCCCGGTCGAACGCTCCTTGATCGCCGCCAGTTCGCGCTCCACCGCCTGCAGACGTTCCTTGCTGTTCGCATCGGTCTCGCGCTTCAGCGCGGCCTTCTCGATCTCCAGCGAGGTGGCCTCGCGGTCCAGCGCGTCGATCTCCTCCGGCACCGAGCCGATCTGGATCGCCAGCGACGCGGCGGCTTCGTCCACCAGATCTATGGCCTTGTCCGGCAGGAAGCGGTCGGATATATAACGGTGACTGAGCGTTGCTGCGGCCACAATCGCCGAGTCCTTGATGCGCACCTTGTGATGCGCCTCGTAGCGCTCCTTCAGCCCGCGCAGAATGGCGATGGTGTCCTCCACATTCGGCTCACCGACGTACACGATCTGGAAGCGACGTTCCAGCGCCGCATCCTTCTCGATGTACTTGCGGTACTCATTCAGCGTGGTTGCGCCGATAGCCCGCAGCTCGCCGCGCGCCAGCGCCGGCTTCAGCATGTTGCTGGCGTCGATCGCGCCTTCGGCCGCGCCCGCGCCGACCAGCGTGTGCAGCTCGTCGATGAACAGGATGATCTCGCCGTTCGAGTCTTCGATCTCCTTCAGCACCGCCTTCAGCCGGTCCTCGAACTCGCCGCGATACTTTGCGCCGGCCAGCATCGAGCCCAAATCGAGCGAGATCACCCGCTTGTCGCGCAGCACCTCCGGCACATCGCCGGAGACAATGCGGCGCGCCAGCCCTTCGACGATGGCGGTCTTGCCCACGCCGGGCTCGCCGATCAGCACCGGATTGTTCTTCGTCCGGCGGCTCAGCACCTGGATCACGCGGCGGATCTCTTCATCGCGCCCAATCACCGGATCGAGCTTGCCCCGCTTGGCCAGCGCGGTCAGATCTTTCGCGAACTTCTCCAGCGCCTGGAACTTGGATTCAGGATTCTGGTCGGTCACCCGCTGATTGCCGCGGGTGGTGCTCAATGCCTGCAGCACCGACGCATGCGTTGCTCCCAGCGAGGCCAGCAGCTCGCGCGCGGGATCGTTCTTCTGCTCGGTCAGCGCCAACAGCAGATGTTCGGTCGAGACGTACTCGTCCTTGAACTCCGCCGCTTCCTTGAAGGCGCGGTCGAGCACCTTCTGCATCGCGTTCGAGAGGCCGGGCTGCGCACTTGCGCCGCCGACCTTGGGCAGCTTGCTGATTGCATCATTCGCGCGCGACAGCAACTGCTCGGTCGGCACTCCCACCTTCTGCAGCACCGGCACGATGATCCCGTCCTTGTCCTCCAGCAGCGCCGAGAGCAGGTGCATCGGCGTCAGCTCGGGATTCCCGTGCTCCAGCGCGAGATTGGTCGCTGCCTGCACCGCCTCCTGCGACTTGACCGTGAATTTGTCCCAACGAATTGCCATAAGTGATCACGTACCTCTCTTCAATTCCATCGCGTCATCTCGACCGGAGCCGCGGAGTGGAGAGATCTCCCTCCCAATCGTGCTCCAAAGCGCATCCAAAGGCCAGTTTCGAGACCAGATTGCATCCGGAAATGTCCTTACACAGCACTGCGGAAGAGCGCACCTCCCGCCCTTCCGCAGCCTCAAACCCAGCAATGCCAGCGGCTTAGGCCGTCTTCGCCGTCTCGATCTTTTTCTGGTCTGCGGCGCTTGCCGATGCCACGCCGATCTTGATCTGGCGGGGCTTTGCCTCAGCCTTCTTGGCCAGGCTAAGTTCAAGCACACCAGCATCATAGGTCGCCTTCACACTCTCCGCATCCACCGTGTTGGGGAGGGTAAAGCTGCGGGCGAAGGTGCCGTAGCGATGCTCGACGCGATGAAAGTTCTCCTGCTTCTCCTCGCTGGAGAACTTGCGCTCTCCGCGCACGGTCAGGGTGCGTCCCTCTACCTGGATGTCGAGCTCATCTTCTTTCACACCAGGCACTTCCAGCTTCAGGACCAGCTTCTGATCGTCCTCGTAGATATCCACTGGCGGGGCAAAGCTGGCTGCGCTCAATGCCTCACCGTCACTCTGACCCCGACCGTAGTCCTGGAACAGCGAGTTCAGACGGCTCTGCAGCGAAACCACTTCACGAAACGGATCCCAGCGAACAATAGCCATATCGACTTCTCCTTTAGATTGATTGAGATGTGGGCTGGCGGACCAGCCTGCACCTGAATAGACGCGCGGTGGGATACGTTGGTTGCATATTTTATTAGCGTAATACACTCATATTTTATCGATGGCGTAAATTGCTGATTCTCAGAGGGCTTTCCCGCCATCTCACTACCCTGACCTCGGAGGTTTTCATGAAAATTGTCCTGTATGGGGCTACGGGAAAGGCCGGATCCCGCATTTTGACCGAGCTGCTGGGACGAGGCCACCAGGTGCTGGCCGTGGTCAGGAGCCCCGACAAGCTCGCGCCCAACGACGGGTTGACCGTGCAGCACGGGGACCTGTCGAGCGTCGAGGCGATTGCGGAGGCCATTGGAGGCGCCCAGGCGGTCGTCAGCGCCTACGGGCCGCCACCGGACAAGACGGATCAGCTTCTCGGGGTGACCAGGCGGGAGATTGCCGCCATTCAGCAGGTCAGTGAGCAGGCCAACTCGCCAGAACATGCTCCGCGGCTGATCGTGGTGGGTGGCGCGGGCAGTCTGGAGGTGGCGCCGGGCGTGACGCTGGAGAGCGCGAAAGACTTCCCTGCAGCCTCGAAGCCGATTGCGCAGGCGCATGAGAAAGCGCTAGAGCTGCTGCGTTCCTCGTCGATCGATTGGACATACCTGAGCCCCTCGGCGTTCTTTGAGCCGGGGCGGCGAACGGGCAAATTTCGCCTGGCGCAGGACACGCTGCTGACCGACGCAAACGGGAAGAGCTGGATCTCGATGGAGGACTATGCCATCGCACTGGTAGATGAGTTGGAGCAGCCTCAGCATCGTCGCCAGCGCTTCACCGTCGGGTACTAGCCGTACGGGCGGGTGCGCCGGTGGCGCGGGAAGGTTGATTCGCTCCGTTGTCGCTCACTTTGGGAGTTGTGAACAACCTACGCAAGCAGCTGAACCGCTCCCCGACGCCGGCGACGCTCGTGCTTCGGCTCCGGTCAGGATGACCAGGGCTGTGGCTTCGGCAGCGGTTGTCGTACCATGCGGCAGGGATGGAATCGCAAACGATGAAGGTTCTGGTGATTGGCGCGGGTGGGCGGGAACACGCGATCGCGTGGGCTCTGGCGAAGTCGCCGCGCGTGAGTGAGGTGGTCTGCGCGCCGGGCAATGCCGGGATCGCGAAGCTGGCGCGCTGCGTTCCCGTGGACGGTGGCGATCTGCATGCGATGGTGTCGCTGGTGGCGAAGGAGCAGCCGGATCTGGTGGTGATCGGGCCGGAGCTGCCGCTCTCCCTGGGATTGACGGATGAGCTGTTGCGCCGCGGGGTGCGCGTTTTTGGTCCGACCAAGGCTGCCGCCGCGCTGGAGACGAGTAAGAGCTTTGCCAAGCGCTTTCTGCAGCGGCACAAACTGCCGACCGCGGCCTATGCGGTGATCAATGAGGAGGCGGAAGCCGAAGGCGTGCTGACGCACTTCCACTTCCCGGTCGTGGTGAAGGCGGATGGGCTGGCGGCGGGCAAGGGCGTCGTGATCTGCAAGAACGAGGAGGAGGCACATGCTGCGATCGCGGGACTCTTCTCCGGACAGTTGCTCGGCACGCCAGAGCGTTCGGTACTGATCGAGGAGTTTCTCGACGGCGAGGAGCTTTCCTTCCTGGTGATCTCGGACGGCACCCATGCCGCGCCGTTGGCTCCAGCGCAGGACCATAAGCGCATCGGCGAAGGCGACACCGGACCCAATACCGGAGGCATGGGGGTGTACTCGACCGACGCCATGCTTTCGCCGGAGCTTCGCGACTGGATCATGCACCACATCGTGCAGCCCACGCTGGACGGCATGCGGGCCGAGGATGCGCCCTTCGTCGGCGTGCTGTACTGCGGGCTCATGATGACGGCGCGCGGCCCCATGGTGTTGGAGTTCAATGCGCGCTTCGGCGATCCCGAGACCCAGGCCATCCTGGTGCGCCTGGAATCCGATCTGCTGGAGGCGATGGAAGCCGCGGTGGAAGGACGGTTATCGGAGACGGAACTGCGCTGGAAGCCCGGCGCGTCCGCATGCGTGATCGCCAGCTCGGCCGGCTATCCGGGGCATTACCAGAAGGGGCTGCCGATCGCCGGGCTCGAACGTGCCTCGCTGATTCACGATGTCGAGGTATTTCACTCCGGAACGGCGGAGAAGAATGGACGGATTGTGACCGCGGGCGGGCGCGTACTGGGCGTAACAGCGATTGCGCCAGATCTCGAATGGGCGCTGGCAAAGGCCTACGAGGCGCTGGGGATGATTCATTTCGACGGGATCTATTTCCGCCACGATATTGGCTATCGAGCAGTGAAAGAGACGAAGTCAGCTCGCTGACCAGGCAGCCGGGAATCGTTCTCCACTAGTCATGAGGCAACCCGGACGCAATCAGGAGTAATCCAGCCAAGGGTAATTTTCGTGTCTGGAGGCCCCAATTGCGATTTCCCAAGGTGTATCTCCCTCTGCTTCTCGCCCTCATCGCGTCGCCCTGCGCGTTGCCGGCAGCGACTGTCAGTTTCTCCCAGAAGACGGTTACCTTTCCGGACGGTGATTTCCCCTACGTAACAGCTACTGCGGACTTCAACAATGACGGCCGCGAAGACCTGGTATCCAACATCTTTGCGCTACAAACCAGCGGCGTTGGAGAGTTCGATGTGCGGCTCTCAACCGGGGATGGCACCTATGCAGCGCCAAAGCAATACACGCTTCCCAACGGGGCAAGCTTATCCAACATGACGGTAGGAGACTTCAATAACGATGGCTCGGCGGATCTGGCGGTCTCCGCGACCAACAATCCACAAGGAAACGTGATCTTTCTCTACGTCAACGATGGCAAGGGCAACTTGACCTTGCATGGCACGATATCGACTCCTGATAATACCGGCCTTACTGCTGCAGGGGACTTCAATCATGATCGCCTCATGGATCTCGTCTATGTTGCCGATGGCGGACTACATATCCTGTTCGGCGACGGCAAAGGCGGCTTCACGCAAGGTCCGGTGACACCGGTGAACAACGACGGCGAGCCGCTGCTGGTTGGCGATTACGACGGAGACGGCATGGCGGATATTGCCTGGGGAGATTACGTCAACTACACCACCGCCACCGTTCTCTACGGCGATAACACCGGTCATTTTGTGCCCAAGTACGTGACCTTCCCGGAAAAGGTCCTTTTCAACGCGGGCGACGTGAACAGCGACGGAACCACCGACCTGATCGGAAGTCCGCGGGCCCAGGAAAAGCATCTGGACATCTTCTACGGAAACACCGCGCGGACCTTCGTAAACCACACCACCATTCCGCTGAAGGGATGCGCAACCAATGCGGCTTCTACGGTTGATCTGGACGGCAACGGACTGAAAGACCTGGTCGTCCTGGAGTCGAACTGCAGCACGACCGGCGGCGGACCAAATCCGAATACCGTTGGCGTGCTGACGCGGAACAGCAATGCCAGCTACAACGCGGAGCAGACAATCTTCACGGCAAATACGCAGTTTGGAGGAATCCAGTACGGACCGATCGTGCTGCGCGGGGACCGCAACTCCAAACCGGATGTCGCCTTTGGGGTTTGCGCAGATGACGAATGCCTGGGGACGAATTTCCAGATCCTGCTGAACACCACCAGCGGCAACTTCCCGGCTTGCGCGCCCCCCAATGCGTTTGAGGGGATCAACGTCTGCTCGCCCGCCGGTTCGCCAACCTCACCGGTCGCGTTCCACGTCGGCGCAGCGGGTCAGGTGCCGATGCGAAAGGTGGAGGTGTGGGTGGATGGTACGAAGAAGGTGGAGCAACTGGACGGCTTCTCCCACTATTCGTTCATGGATCACAGCATC
>DASQRJ010000319.1:0-5191 GCA_035642955.1 Acidobacteriaceae bacterium | reverse complement strand
GCCATCGCGCATGCTCTCGGCGAGACCGAGGGCGGCGATCCCACGGGACTCTATCGCGAGCTGACCGGAACCGAGCGCCTCAACGGCGTGGTCCTGGTCGACCAGAACCCTATCGGGCGTACTCCGCGCTCCAATCCCGTCACCTATATCAAGGCCTTCGACTCCATCCGCGAGCTCTTTGCCTCGCAGCCGGAGGCGGAGCGCCGCGGCTATGCGGCCGGCCACTTCTCCTTCAATGTTCCCGGTGGCCGCTGCGATGTCTGCGAAGGCGATGGCACAGTCACGGTCGAGATGCAGTTCCTCGCCGACGTGGAGCTTCCCTGCGAAGAGTGCAACGGCACCCGTTACAAATCCTCCACGCTCGAAGTCCGGTACAAGGGGAAGAACATCTCCGAGGTGCTGCAGCTCTCGGTAAAAGAGGCGCTGCGCTTCTTTGCCGGCCACCCGCGCATCCTGGACAAACTCGCCGTTCTCGACGAGGTCGGCCTCGGCTACGTTCGTCTGGGGCAGTCCGCCACCACACTCTCCGGCGGCGAAGCGCAGCGGGTCAAGCTGGCGTCTCACCTCGCCAACGTACGCATCGCCAACGGCAAAGTCGCCCGCTCGCGCACGCTCTACATTCTGGACGAGCCAACCACCGGCCTTCACTTTGACGATGTCGGAAAGCTTCTCCACGCCTTACGCAAGCTCATCGATGGCGGCGGCTCGCTGCTGGTCATCGAGCACAATCTGGACGTGATCAAGTCAGCCGACTGGATCATCGACATGGGCCCGGAGGGTGGCAGCGGCGGCGGCGAGATCATCGCGGTGGGCACTCCGGAGGAGATCGCGGCCAGCCAAGGCTCGCATACCGGTTACTGGCTTGGCCGCATGCTCAAGAGCTCTCAAAAGCAAGTCCAGGTAGCAGTTTAAGGAATAGGCATGAAGTGGTTGTATATGTGTAGTTTATTGATATGCATCGGTGCCGCGGCTCAGCAGGCGCCCTTGCCTCCCGGCGCTCACGATCCCGACCAGCCCGAATCGGCTCCGTCGGCTCCATCTACCCTGTCGGCCGCCAAGCCGGCGGGGATTGCGCCCGCGCTCGCTGCCGTCGAGGACCGGATCGAGTCCCATCAGTACGAGGCGGCTCGGCTCCCGCTGCTTGGCTATCTTCAGCAGCACCCTGACGATGCGCGGGCGCTCTTCGATCTAGGCTTTGTGGAAGATTCCACGGGCCAGCAGGATGCGGCAGAGCGCGACTACGGGAAGGCGATCGCCGCCAACCCGAAGCAGTTCGAATCCCACGCCGCCCTCGGCCTCCTGTATGCCCAGACCAATCGGGCGGACAGGGCGATCCCGGAGCTCCAGACCGCCAGCCAGCTTGAGCCGACCAGCCACAGTGCAGCGGCCAAAGCCCAGGTGTGGCACAGCCTGGCCCAGCTTCAGTTGGCGACCGATCCCGCGGCAGCGAAGCAGTCCCTGCTCAAGGCGCTGCAGCTCACTCCCGGCAGCGACACGCCTGCCGACCTGGTACTGACCGGGCAGATCGCCGAAGCCAACGATGACCCCGAGAACGCCGGCATTGCCTATCGGCGTGCTCTGGCCGAGGATCCGGCTTCGGCGGGGGCCACAGCCGGCCTCGCACATCTGTTGTTGGCCCAGAAGAAGCCGCAGGAGGCCGAACCTCTGCTGCGCGCCGCACTTGCCAAGCATCCTGAAGATGCCGGGCTGACCGCTCAACTGGCGAGCGCGCTCTCTGCCGAGGGCAACGAGGCCGAGGCGGCCACCACCCTGGGGAAGCTGCACCAGCTTCAGCCGGCAAACACGGCGGTGACCAGCATGCTTGCCGATCTCTATCTGCGCAACGGCGCCCCGGACAAGGCTGCCCCGCTGCTCGCGGAAGCGGTCCAGGTGACGCCGGACAACCCTGGTTTGCTCACCGACTACGGGCAGAGCCTGATCTATACCCGGCAGTTCGCCGCCGCTATCCCCATTCTGGGACGCGCGGTTGCGGCCGATCCGCGCAACGAGGAGGCGTGGGCGGGCCTGGCCTTTGCCCACTCCCAGCTTCATCAGGACGCCGAAGTTCTCAAAGATCTTTCAGCACGTCAAAAAACCACCCCTGACACTCCGGAAACACTGTTCTTGTGGGCGATTTCGTACGATAATCTTCATCAGATGAAACTGGCGGCTGAGTACTATGAACGATTCCTCGCAGCCGCCAAGGGCAAATACCCGAACGAGGAATGGCAGGCGAAACATCGGCTGGTGACTCTAGGACACGGCCACTAGTCGCGCACGGAAAGTCCGAGGTGCGCTATGCGTCCAATCGGTCTGCTCCTGTTCATCGCGCTTCTTCTCGCCCCCATCAGCCACGCCTCCGGCTTTGACAATAAGCCTCTCGATCCGGTCGCTATTTCCGCGCTAGCTACAAAAGCAAGCCTCGCATCGCCCAAGGATCAGTGCTTCCTGTATGCGGAGCTGGTCCACCAGATGACCGAGCTGGCCGGCCGCCAACTCATGAACGGTCAGGACCCGGCTGCGACGCTGCGCGCGGTCCGCGACTATACGCAGAAGATTCACCTGGGCGAGGCGAAGGATAGCAAGCGGCTCAAGAATGCCCAGATCCTGATGGAGCATACGGCCTTCCGGCTGAATGAATACCTGCACTCGGCTGCACTCGATGATCGTCCCGTGCTTGAGTCGACGTTGAAAAATCTGAACATGGTGCAGAACGAGCTTATGATGCAGGTGTTCCGCCACTGAATCGTTTGCCGGCCTCTCTCTCAATACGCCGCCCCTCACGAACTCTGGGCGCCATCGTTCTATGCGGCGTGACGCTTGTTGCAGTCATGCCTAGGGCACACGCTCAGCGCGCCAAAGACCCGCTCACCGCAGACCAGGAAGAACAGGTCCGCGATGTCGCCGATCAGCCGAACGAGCGGGTGAAGCTCTTCATCACCTTCATCGAGGAGCGAACCTCCGCTATCCATCACACGGTGCTGCGTCCGGAAACCCAGCACCCGGGAATCGAAATTCACGACAATCTCACTGCGTTCACCAGCCTGGTCGATGAGTTGCAGGACAACCTGGATGCCTACGACGAGTCGCACAGCGACATTCGCAAATCGCTCAAGCTCCTGCTGGATCGCGCGGCAAAGTGGCCGGCGATTCTGCAGCAGCCACCCGAATCTCCCGAATACGATTTTGCCCGCAAGAGCGCATTGGACTCCGTCGAGAGCACGACACAGGCGGCGACCGAGCTGCTGAAGTCGCAGGAAGAATACTTCGCGAAGCACAAACCGGAAAAAGCCGGCAAGAAGAGTCCTCAAGAATAGCGACGCCGTTGCGTCCTTACCGGGCTCTGTGCATCTATGCATGCGAAGGAGATGCGATGGAAGCCGCGCTAAGCTTTTTGGAACGCATGGCGTTGCTGGGCATCGCTATCTTCGCGTTCTACCAATGTTTTCAGGTCGGAGAGAGCGGCTCACTGGCGCGTCCCGCGGTTGGCTGGACGATCCGCGCCTGCCTCATTGCCATTGCGGCCGTGTGTTTGTTCACGGTGGCGCGGCTGGCTGGCTCCCGCTGAGCCGCGCGGTGTAGCCACGTTTCAATATGGTCCACAGGACAAACGGTTGTCCTTGACACTCCTGATTGCCGGGTGGTATGTGTCTTACCGCCCAACGCTCCGGTGTTCGCGGCGCGTTGAAATCCCGCTCTCAGGAAGCCCCCGATGCGCGTCCCTCCCCCTGCTATCTACTTCCTGCGCCGACTGTGCCTGCGCACCCTTGTTCCACTTGTAAGCCTCACCTGCACCGCGACCGTGCTTCGCGGGCAGACCGTGAGCGTGGTCCAGACCAATCCCGATCAGTCCGCGCTCTTGAGCGCGGAGTCTCCGCAGAGCTTCGTCCCCGGTACCGGGAGCCAGCTTGCCATCCATGTCGACGACACCATCCGATATCAGCGGCTGGAAGGCGTCGGCGCCTCCTTTACCGACTCCGGTGCCTACCTGGTGTGGAACAAGCTGACACCCGCGCAACGCAACGACCTGATGCAGACGCTCTTCAGCGCCAACGGCATTCATCTGAGCTTTCTGCGCCAACCCATGGGCGCTACTGATCTCGCATTGAGTAACTACACCTATGACGATCTGCCTGCGGGCGATACCGACCCGCAGATGACGCAGTTCTCCATCGACCACGATAAGGCGTACATCATCCCGGTGCTGCAGGCAGCACTGGCGGCAAATCCGCAGATCAAAGTGATGGCGCTTCCCTGGTCGCCGCCCGGATGGATGAAGACCGGCGGTGTAACCGGCGGCGGATCGCTGAACACTGCCGACTTCGACGCGCTGGCGAAGTACTTCGTGAAGTTCGTGCAGGCTTACGAGTCCAATGGCATCCCCATCAACTATCTATCGGTGCAGAACGAGCCTCTGTATGAGACCGGCGGATACCCGACGATGTTCATGACGCCGCTCGACCAAGGCCGCTTCATCAGCCAGCATCTGGCGCCGGCGCTGCGCGCACAGGGATTCCGCAATCAGGGTTGGAACGGCCGTCCGTGGAACTTCAAATACCAGAACGCCAATCCGATCGACGCAACGCCGGGCATCTTCGGCTATGAGCACAACTGGGACAACCCGCTCTACCCCGAATTGCTGCTGCGCGATCCAGCGGTGTACCAGAGTCTCGCCGGCGTCTCCTTCCACTGCTACGCCGGCAACGTGGCCGATGCGCAGAATGCGCTCCACCACGCTTACCCCGAGATGCCGATCTGGTTCAACGAGTGCACCGGCGGCTACTACGCTCCGGACTTTGCCACCAATCTTCCCAACATGATGGAAGGCGACGTTATCAACGTGCTACGCAACTGGGCCAAGAACGTCACGCTGTGGAACATGGCGCTCGATCAAACCGGCGGCCCCACGGTGCAGCACGGATGCACGGACTGTCGCGGTGTGGTCACGATCGACACCAGCACCACGCCGGCAACGGTGGAAAAGAATGTCGAATACTACGTCCTCGGCCATCTCTCCAAGTATGTGCAGACGGGCGCATATCGCATCGCCTCGAACACCTTCGGCTCCGGTAATGTGGAAGATGTCGCCTTCAAGAATCCGGATGGATCGATCGCCGTCCTGGTGCTGAACGCGGCGTCATCCGCCAGCACCTTCACCATCAATTGGCACGACGAGAACTTTACCTACACG
>DASQRJ010000318.1:0-5222 GCA_035642955.1 Acidobacteriaceae bacterium | reverse complement strand
GTCCCGACGGCGTAGCAACAGCATGTCGCACAGGAAGTCGAAGGCCGAAGCATCGATATCCGGATTGCGTCGCTTCGCCTGCCGGATCGCACTCTGGATGAAGGCAATATCCCGGTCAGGATAGGTGCCACGCTCGTCCGTATACGTCCGATAGACCGGGAAACAGGCGATGGTCTCGCGTATGACTGACTCGAGGATGTTGTCAGTGAAATCCCGCGCGTGCCGGTCGGCTGCGGCAATCTTGCTGAGCATATTGGTCAGCACGTGCACCTCGCTGGCCAGCGAGTTCTGCATGACCTGCAGCTTCGACCGGTAGATGATGAGGTCGGGATTGGTGGAGTGTCCCAGAAGCCGGTCATAGAGCGTGTTGAACGCCTTCAGGTTGTCGCGCTGGATGAAGATGTTGTTGGCGAAGTAGACGAAGTCGTAGCCGGAGGTTCCATGCACCGGCCACTCCTGTGGCATGTGCTCCCGCGGTTCCAGGATCTTTTCCACCACTACGTAAAGTGGTCCGTGCGAGGCGCTCCAATCGTATCCGCGCACCTGGTCGAGAACCGACCGCTCGATTCCGTTCGCGGCGGTCTCGCTGATGGGCTTCGGCCCCGCGCACTGGCTCGCCAGGTAGAGCAGTTGCAGCCGGATCAGGTACTGGCGCGGATTGAACATGCCGTCGCAGTGATCGATGCGTAGCCCGGTCACCTGCTTCTTCGCCAGCAACTCACGGATCAGGCCGTGTGTGTCGGCAAAGACCTCCGGGGTCTCCATGCGTAGGCCGACCAGATCGTTCACGTCGAAGAAGCGGCGATAGTTGATCTCCTCCGCCGAGGTGCGCCAATAAGCCAGCCGGTAGGGCTGCGCGTTCAGGAACGCATGCAACCCATCGAAGCTGTGCGGATCGCCCTCCATGCCGTTAATAGCGTCGAGAGCGCGGTGGATTGCCGGTTGGACCTCCTCGGTTGTGAGGACGGCACGCAACCGGGGAAGCAGAGCCGCCAACCGCTGCTGCCTGTCTGCCTGCAGCTGCGGATCTGTCGACTCATGCGGTGGCAGTTGCGTCAGCTCGCGCAGGACTTCGGCCAGATCGTGCGGCATATCCGCCGTTTCCTGGTCGCCGGGCAGCGTGCCAATGGGCCTGCGGAAGAAGATGAGCGGGATGGATCGCGGCGACGCGGGGAAGCGATGGTCGTCGTAATACTTCACGTAGAATCGGCCGTCTTCAAGCGCGACCTGAATGCGCTTGGCCTCCAGCTCCTCACCGTACTGGTTACCCAGGATCGGCAGCAGCAGCTTGTTGCGCATCTCTTCCTTGAGCGGGCTCCAGTCGATGTCGAAGTAGTTCGCATACCGGGAAGCATGGCCGTTCTCAAGCACATCCTGCCACCACACCGAGTCACGGCCGATTCCCATATGGTTGGGAACAATATCCAGCAGCAATCCCATGTCGTGGTTTCGGAGCCTCTCGGCGAACGGGACGAAATGCTCCGTGCCGCCCAGTTCGGGGTTTAGCCGGTCATGCCGGGTGACGTCATACCCGTGCATACTGCCGGGGCGCGCCTCGAAGATCGGGGATGCGTAGAAGTCGCCCAGGCCCAAACGTTGCAGATAAGGTACGATCGCCGCGGCCGCATCGAAGTTGAATCCCCGGTGCATTTGGGCCCGATACGTGGCCACGGGAACACGAACGTCGGTCTGGAGTAGAGAATGGATGCAGTCTTCGTCCATAGCTTTCAGTAGTCCTGGTCAGGCAGACTGGAATGGAGCAATCTAGTAAAGGAATGCGGCGTCCGTTGCCGACCAGCCTGTTGAGGCTATACCCGGCGAGACGCAAGTGGATCCGTAGCTGTACTTACCTGAAGGATGTAACGGCTGTGAGGTTTCATTGCGTCGAACGGTTGCTTCCTTAGGATACCGTTCTGGCGACTTTACGAATCCCACCCCGGCACGGGAGAATGAGTGGAGCGCTTGAAAGAAGAAGTGGAGAAACGAAAGATGCCTTTGTCCGGCGAAGCCATTCGCATGATGAACTACGTTGACGATGTTGCCACCACCATGCGACGTCTGCTTGCCGTAGCCCCTACATTGACCAACGAGGAGCGGAAGCGGGTCAGCGAGTACTTGCGTGTGAGTTCACCGAATGCCGTAGAAGTGTTGGCCGCGCTGGATAAGAAGTAGGGCTCCGTCGAACGGGCTCAGGGATCGGCAATGGAACTGCTGCCTAACCGCCTGCGTATTCGTCCATGAGATAGCATGCGTGCGCTCAGGGACATCATCGGGCAGGTTCTGGACGCGATCTGGGCGCACAAGCTGCGCTCCTTTCTTACCATGTTCGGTATCGCCTGGGGAGTGGGGTCGCTGCTGCTGCTGATTGGCCTCGGTGAGGGTTTTCGCTCGGGGCAGCGACGCCAGATGGCCACCCTCGGCAACGATGTGATCTTCCTCGCTGGCGGCAACATTCCTGCTGTTCCCAGTCAGCACACCGGCATGCGGCCCTACCATGTCACGCTTTCCGACGCCGAGGCGATGCGCAAGCTGCCGTCTGTGCGCGAGGTGACGGCTGTGATCGAGAACGAGACGATCCAGCAGATAAGCCAGTACGCGACCACTGGGGGCACGGTGAAGGGAATTGACACCTACTACGCCCATATCCGCACCTTGCCGATGGCAGAGGGGCGGTTGATCGACGGCCAGGACCTTCATGACCGGCGGCACGTGGTGGTCCTGGGGCAGAAGACAGCGCAGCTGCTCTTCTCCGGGCGACCGGCGCTGGGGGAGTGGATCCTGGTGAACGGCTCCCGCTTTCAGGTCATCGGCGTGGCGGCGAAGACGGGGCGCGGCAACAACAACGGGGAGAACCAGCAGGCGTATATCCCGCTCTCGGTGATGATGGAGATGTTTCCCATCAAGGGCGAGAACCTGCCCCAGGACGCGCTGGGCGGAATTCAATACCAGCCCCGCGTTCATGGCGATAACGAGCTGGCGGTGGCGGATGTCCATCGGCTGATCGCCCAGCGTCACGGCTTCGACTGGCACAGTAAGGACGCCTTCGACGAGTGGGATTCGATCAAGAGCCAGCAGATGGTGGACAAGATATTCGACGCCATGGACGTTTTCCTGGGCAGTGTGGGCGTGGTCACGCTGACGCTGGGCGCGGTGGGCATTGTGAATATCATGCTGGTTGCAGTGACGGAGCGCACGCGCGAGATCGGGCTGCGCAAGGCGCTGGGCGCTACCAATCGCAGTGTCGAGCTGCAGTTTCTGCTGGAAGGGCTCTTCCTCACCGGCATCAGTGGGCTGATCGGCATTGGCGGCGCTGCGCTGCTGATGTACGTGCTGCAGTCCACGATCGGTCACAACCTGCAGGGCTTCGATCCACCAAGGCTGGTGCCGTGGTCGGCGGCGCTGGCCATCGGCGCGCTCACGGCGAGCGGTGTCATCGCCGGGCTGGTGCCGGCGAGCAAGGCCGCGCGGCTGGAACCGGTCGAAGCGCTGAGGAGGGAGTAGAAGCGCGATGTTGATCGACTTGCTGAAACAGGCTTACGAAGCCATGCGCTTCAACCGGCGGCGCACTGTCATCACCGTTGCGGGGATGGCATGGGGTATTGCGACGGTCGTGTTGCTGCTGGCTTATGGCGCCGGGTTCAGCCGCGCGATCATGGCCATCTTCTCCCAGTGGGGCATCAACTCCATCGGCGTGTTTCCCGGCACCACCAGCGAGCAGGCGGGCGGCAAGAAGGCCGGCGTGGTGGTGCGCTTCACGCAGGATGATATGGAACGACTCTCCTCGAGCGTCCCCGGATTGGAGACGCTCACCGCCACGCTCGACAAGGATAGTGTCCCGATCCAGAACGACCTGCACAGCTATAGCTGGCATGTCGAAGGCAGTCATCCGGGGATCGCCGATGCCCTGAACTATGACGTCGTCAAAGGCCGTTTCTATACCGAGCAGGATAACGAAGAGCGCAACCATGTCGCGGTGCTCGGCGCCGAGGCGGCTACCAAACTGTTCTCAGGAATTTACCCGATCGGGCAGCATATTCGCGTGGGCGGCATCAGCTTCACCGTCATCGGCGTGCTCAAGCCGAAGATGACCGAGGACGAGAACAACGTCAACCGTATAGTCCACATCCCGTTCAAGACCATGGGCGACCTGAAGGACACCAAATACCTTGACGGCATCTGGATGACCTACCACGGCGACAACGCGGCGGTGGAGCAGGCGGTGCGCCGGACGCTGGGCGCGGCGCATGGCTTCCGGCCGACGGACCGCAATGCGATCTATGTCGCGAACCTGATGGAGCAGCTGGAGCAGTTCCGCATTATTACGGCGGCGCTGGAGGTGCTGATGGCGTTTATCGGCTCGCTGACCTTGGGCATCGCGGGCATCGGGCTGATGAACATCATGCTGGTGAGCGTGCAGCAGCGCACGCGCGAGATCGGCGTGGAAAAAGCGCTGGGCGCGCGCAAACGGCACATACTGATTCAATTTCTCGCAGAGGCGCTGGTGATCTCCGCTACCGGCGGCGTGCTGGGCATGCTGCTGGCGTACGGGGTATCGCTGGCGGTGGGGCGGATCACCTTCTACAGCGCGATTGCCGCGAACGCGACCGACGCCGATATCCGGCTGCTGATCTCCCCGCTGATTGTCGGTGTTTCATCGGGGATCCTGATTGTGGTCGGGCTGGTGAGCGGAATGGTGCCCGCGCTGCGTGCCGCCAACCTCGATCCGATTGAAGCGTTGCGTTACGAGTAGGCCCCCTACCCACCCCTCCGGTGGCCGGGAAGCTATTTGCAAAACTCCTGTTTTGTTCGGTTTAGGCGTCTTTCCGAGGGCTAAAAATTTCCAAACAAAGGACTTAGCCGTAAAAATGTCTTAACAAAGGACTTACGGCCGGTATTTTGCCCGGATTTCGGTGCAAGGGGCCGCTTCGGCGGCTAAGCTTCTCTATCGAAATGGCTTATGGCTAAAAACGTCCAAGCAAAGGACTTAGCAGATATGGCTGGCGATCCTGCCCGGTAAGGCTGCTTTGACCCCCTTATTCAAGTATGACAAATCGCGGGATAGAACATGCCAACTTTTGCGAGCCGGGACAAGCTGTTGTTCCGGAATGGGCTCTGCTGGATTGATCATTCATTGGGGGAGGTGCGGAACTCCGGGCTTCGAGGGTGGCGAGGAAGCTCCGCTGGATTCTGCTGGGCCTGATTTCTAGCCGATGATGATTCTT
>DASQRJ010000317.1:0-3192 GCA_035642955.1 Acidobacteriaceae bacterium | reverse complement strand
CGTGCGCGTGCAGTGGTATCCCACGGCTAAGCTGAAAATCGAGCCGTGGTTCATCAACGGCTGGCAGTCGTACGGCCGATTCAATGGTCGGCCTGGACTTGGCGGACAGATTCTGTGGCGTCCAAACGGCAAGCTGGAGATTCTCGGCAACCAGTATGCGCTTGGCGAGGACGTTCTGAACACGCCGGGCCGGGTTCGCTATCACAGCGACGAGAGTATCGAGTACAAGTACTATGACAACCCCCAAAGGATTATCGACAAGGCCGCCTTCACGCTCACCGGGGATATCGGCTGCGAGCATGGCGGCGGCGTGAGCTGCGCGGGCAATTCCATCAAAAATGGCGTTCTTGCTCCCAAGCAGAGCTTCATCGGCTTCATGGCCTACAACCGGCTCTGGTTCGACAAAGACCTCTTCGGCCTGACGCTGGGCACCGGCCGCATCAACAATCCGGGCCGCTACCTGGTGCTGCTGCCGCCCATCAACGGTGCAACGGCAGCGTCCGGCACGCCTTACTTCACCGAGAACCCGGGCGACCCGTTCAAGGCCTGGGATACTTCGGTGACAACCGACTACCTGCCAAGCCAGTACATCACCTGGCGTCTGGAGTACAACCACCGTGCCGCCAACGTGCCTTACTTCTCCGGACCTGGAGGTGTCACGCCGGCGGGAGGCAACACCGGCGCGCCCGGCTCAATTGTGCCCGGATTCACTCCGGACCTCGTGAGGAGCGAGAACCGCATCACCGGAGCCATTCTGGTGAAATTCTGAAATCGGATAGCTGGCTGTGCATGCAGTTGCCAGCCCTTTGCAGAAAACATGCGGACGCTGACACTGTATAACTGCTGCGATGGCATGGACACCGGGAACGCGTGTGGGCGACTACGAAATTGTAGGCACGCTCGGTTATGGCGGCATGGGGGAGGTGTACCGCGTCCGGCACACGATCTCGGATCGCATCGAGGCGATGAAGCTGCTGCGCGCCGCTCCGGGCTCAGGGCTGCAAGCGCAGGAGATGATGGATCGGTTCGTGCGCGAGATCCGTCTGCTGGCCACGCTGCATCATCCGAATATTGCCGTGCTGCACACCGCGTTCCGCCATGAGCAGGAGCTGGTGATGGTGATGGAATGCGTGGAGGGTGAAGATCTGGGAAGACGGCTTCCCGCCGGGCTGACGCTGGAAGAGTCGCTGCGCTACACGCGGCAGGTGCTGGAGGCTCTGCGCTATGCGCACGGCCGGGGGATCGTGCACCGCGATATCAAGCCATCGAACATCATGATCACGCCGCAAGGCGAGGTGAAGCTGCTGGACTTTGGGTTGGCACTGGGTGGCAGCGCACTGGGTGCTCCTGAGCAGCGGCTCACGACGACCGGGGCGCTGGTGGGTTCGATGCACTACATCGCGCCGGAGCATATCTCCGGCGAGCCGCACGATGCCCGATCCGATATCTACGCGGTCGGGGTCACGCTTTACGAGATGATCACAGGCCGGCTGCCGATTGAGGGCACGACCCACCTCCAGGTGATCGCCGGCCACTTGCAGCGTGCGCCGGTGCCTCCGGATCAGATCCATCCAAAGATCCCGGCTGCACTTTCCGCGACGGTGATGCGGGCGCTCGAGAAAAATCCACGAGAACGCTGGCAGACGGCGGATGCCTTCCTGGCGGCGCTGGATGAAGACGGGCTGCGGCGCACGCCGGCGGGAGACGTTTCGCAGGTGAGGGTGGCACAGGCTCCGGCATCGGGAGAGCCGCCCACCGGTTCTCCGCAACCTTCGGCCACGCACCGGCCGGAATCGCTGAACGAGATCACGCGGCAACTGGCAGCACACGTTGGTCCGATCGCCGGCGTGCTGGTGCGCCGCGCCTCCAGCAGCACGACGAACCTGCGCGAGATGTGCGACGCGCTGGCGCAGGAGATCGCGTCGCCGGCGGCACGGCAGAAGTTCCTCAGCGCGGTGCACAGTCATCTGAGAATCAGCGGGCAGTATTGATCGCAAGTCAGGAGAGAAAAGCGGATCTCTCCACTGCGCGGCTTCGCCGCTCCGGTCGAGATGACGATGCTTTGAGTTCAAGCATGGGTGGCATCCCGCTTCCGCAGTCGCGATGCGAACTTATCCCAGCAGGCGCATGGCTTTTGCCAGACTGGTAAAGAGACGGTTGAAGGATGCTGTGAGCTCTGCGATCTCATCGTTGCCGCGAACGGGTAGCTCCGCGCCTTCCAGTTGCCCGGTGCTGACCTGGTTTGCGACGTGGGCGAGACGGCGCACGGGACGGACGATGAGCAACACCAGGATCACGTTGGTGGCAACGATCAGAGCGGCGAAGACAAGGGTGAGCGAAAGCATGAGCGAGTGAAACGCCTTGTCGGCAATACCGACCGGCACCGCGGTGGGCACGGAGACGATCTGCGCGCCGATGATCTCGTTGGGCTTCCAGCCGAAGCCATGATCCGAACCATACTTGCGGATCATCGATGCGGGTGCGGCGGCAGGCACACTGTGGCACTGCAAACAGGTGGGCAGGGCGACGATGGGATGCGCCAGGTAAAGGGCGGCGCCCATCGGCGTTGCCCGCTCGGCGATCAGTTCGGAATCACTGGGGTGGTTGCGGAAGTGCTGGATGACGTCCGCCTCCCAGTCCACCGCGCGGTCCTGCGGATTGGTGGGGTTGAGGGCGGGCTCGCGATAGGTGTATTCGGGAAACCGAGCGCGCAGCTTGGCGAAGATGGTGGTGGCCCCATAAGCCGGGACGATCTGCGGCAGGAACTCCTGCTCATATTTTGGATTGCTTATCAGCAGCGGCTTCAGCTCGTCCGAGGTATAACGGCGGACGGAACTGGCGCTCTCCATCATGAGTTCGGCCTGCTGCAAGACCTGGGCGCGGGCGTTCTGGTGGAGGAAGTTGTGGGCGACGAAGGCCACCAGCAGCAGACCCAACGCTGCCAGGGTCACCAGGATGAGGTCGAATTTGAGCAGCAGTTTCATGGCGTAGCCCGCGTGCTTAGACCAGGCGGTCGATGGTGAGCATAGTGCGATCGTCGGCCTGGGGGACGCCGTTGCTGAAGCGATCCACTGCTGCGAAGACGGCGGCGATGGGATTCTTATCGGTGAGGTACTGCTCGAAGTGGACGACGGTAAACTGCTCACCGGAAGGATCTTCCGACTCGCTTACGCCGTCGCTCAAGAGCACTAT
>DASQRJ010000316.1:0-2220 GCA_035642955.1 Acidobacteriaceae bacterium | reverse complement strand
GTCGTCCCAGCGGTGCAAACTCTGGCGGAGGGCGTCCATCCGGCGGCGGTCGCCCGGGCGGTCCCAGATAACGGATAACCGATAACCGGCAGCGATGGAACAGGCCACCGCACGGGTGGCCTGTTTTACGCTCAAGACTTCTCTTGCGGCCCTAACAGCAACCGCAACTCTGCCCGCGCCACGCCATGCGTCCTTCGTGGATCAGGATCGGCACCGCGACCAGCGCGGCGGCAGAATCGATCCACGCAATGTGAAAGACAGCGTTCACCGCCAGCCCCACCAGCGTGATGAGCGCCAGATAGGCGCAGGTTGCGGACTGCACCGCATCGGCCGCCAGCGCTCGATTGCCCGTCCGCCGCGCCTCGCGCCGTTTCAGCCATGCCAGTCCCGGCATCGCCAGCAGCGCCGCAATCGTAATCCCCATCCCTATCCCGCTTGATTCCGGCTTCACCCCGAGCATCATGGACGCAACCGCTGTCCCGGCAACGATTGCGGCCAGCAAAAACAGCAGACCGCCCGCAAGCCGGTTGGCGCGTCGCTCCGCGATCGCAATCCCGGGTATGCCTTGGGCCAGCACCACCGACGCGGAGAGCAGCTCCACAAAACTATCCGAGCCGAACGCCAGCAGCGCCGCGCTGTGCGCCATCTTCGCCGCGTAGATCGAGACGCCGCACTCCACCAGCATCCACGCCAGCGTGACCCATTGCAGCCATAGAACTCGCCGCGACGGTCGCGCAGGAGTGCACGCCGCCGGCCCCACGCCAAACTGAACCAGCTCGGACATATCTGAAATCATAGACCCCCTCAACCTGCCCCCTGCCGGGCGCCCCACCTGCACACCATCTCGACCGGAGCAGTCTGGCGCACGCGAGAACCGGCGAAGCGGAGTGATCTGTTTTCCACCACGACACAGAATTCGCGTGCAAACGGCACCATCCGCGTGGCAGCATGGTTTCCCCGCAATCTGCTTCAGGAGTGTCACATGCGAACTCCGCATCTTCTAGCCGTCGCGGCCCTCGTCCTGCTCTTCGCAGCTCCAACCCTCTCCGCACAAGCCCTCGCGGAAAAAGCGCTCACCACGGCAGCTTCACCCGCCCCCACACTGAGCCTTCCTCACCTCAACATGCCACGCGCATCCTTGCCCAGCAGCAGCGTGCATCACTACTCCGCGCGCCACACCGGCGCCCAGGTGCCTCCCCACACCACCACGCATCGCAGCAGCACCCGAACCGCGCACAAAAACAGCCCTGCAGCAGGCACTCCCGCCCACACCAACTGGCGTCGCATTCAATAGCGTTCCGCCGGTGGATCAGCTTATAGCGAGCGCCCGCAAGCCCATCCGGCGGTCGATCCACACCATCGCATAGCCGCAGAGCATGAAGGCAACCGCGATAGAGAAGGCGTTCAGCGCCGTGCGCGACCAGCCCAGCGTCGCGAGGTCCAGGAACCGATAGGCATAGTTGCCGGTCGCGAGCCCGCGCCCCATGCCATACACCAGATACGCCAGCGGATAGATCGCCCACAGTAGCGGATCTCTCCCGGTAAGTCGGCCCTTGCGCGCAAAGAAGATCCAGAACAGCGGCGCGCACACCGGCGTCACCTCGTGAAGCAGGCGGTCCACCAGCGCCGAACCGCCCGAGAGCTCCAGCGCGCCTCGCAATAGCAGGGCGTAGACCACACCCACCAGCACAATCGAGAGCACCGTCCCCGCCACGATCCAATCAGCACGCAGCCCACCGCGGTCGATAGCAATGCAACCGAAGACCACGCCCACCAGAAGGTTCGTCGTGATCGTGAAATACGCGAATATGACCCAAAGTGAGATCACCGCGGAGTGAACGGCGTGGTACGTATCGGCAAACTGAACCGCAAGACCAACCCACGCCGCAGCGGCGATACATGCGGCAAAGATGCGCCCAGCAACGTCCATGGCCGCTATGCTCTCAGGCCGTCCAAAGCCGCGCAAGGCTAAAGGATTCTCTCGAAAACTATTGCAACGTGTCCTTTGGAATCCCCGGCAGCTCGACGCCCTCGCCATCCACAATGGACGCACAGGCGCGAACGCACTCGGTGCAGATGTACACCTTGCCGTGGCCCTTGGGAGCCTGGATCAACGCCGACACAGCACTGGCCGTTTTGTGGCAAAAGGAACATCGCGCTTCATTCACGTCCATACCTCATCCTTTCCGCTCGGCTGCCGACTGACGACGAATGGGAGCC
>DASQRJ010000315.1:0-2794 GCA_035642955.1 Acidobacteriaceae bacterium | reverse complement strand
GCGAAGCCGAAGGCGTCACGGATCTGATTTTCCAGGAAGCGCTCGTAGGAGAAGTGCAGGCGCACCTGGCGATCCGTGAAGAGGACGAAGGTGGGGGGCGCGACGGCGGCCTGCGTCATGTAGTAGATGCGGATCTTCTTCGCAGCGGGCACAGTGGCGCGCTGAAAGTCGACGCGCTCCAGGAAGCGATTCATCTGGCCGGTGGAGACGCGCTTGCGGCGCTCGGTCGCGACGAGCGTAATGGCCTCAGAGAGACGGTGCAGGTTCGTGCGGTGCACGGCCGAGAGAAAAACAATGGGCGCGTAGTGGAGGTATTTAAGGACGCGGCGGATCTGCTCTTCAAAAATATTACGATCCGCTGGTGGTTTGCCATCTGTGCGCGCGGTGGTAACGAGATCCCACTTGTTCACCACAATGATCACCGACCGGCCGCTCTCATGCGCGTAGCCGCCGATATTGGCGTCGGTGGAGGTGACGCCTTCGGTGGCGTCGATGATGAGCAGCGCGACGTCGGCGGCCTCGAGATGGCGGCGCGCCATGATGACGGAGAGCTTTTCGGCCATCATGTGGGTCTTGCCCTTGCGGCGAATGCCCGCGGTGTAGACGAAACGGTATTGCGCGCCGTTGTGCTCCACGACTTCGTCAACCGCGTCGCGCGTGGTGCCGGCGACGGGTGAGACGATGGCGCGCGAAGTGTTGGTGAGGGCGTTCAACAGCGTGGACTTGCCGACGTTGGGACGGCCGATGATGGCGATGGAGGTTTCGCGCTGGGCGTACTCGCCGTGGGTGCGGTGCAGCGGTTCCGTCGCCGGTTCTTCGTCTGCTTCGTCGGCGAGTTCCTCTGCCGGTGGGGGAAATTTCAACGTGTCGAAGACAGCGTCGAGAAGATCGCCGATGCCGCTGCCGTGTTCGGCGGAGATAGCGAATAGTCTCTGGACGCCAAGGCGGCGGAAGTTTTCTGCCTGCGGAGCGAGCTGGTCGGTATCGACCTTATTGACGGCGAGGAAGACCGGTTTGCCGGAGCGGATGAGCAGCCGCGCGAGTTCTATGTCGGAGGAGGCGAGTTCGGTGCGGGCGTCCACGACCATGATGACGAGCTGGGCTTCCTCGAGTGCAGTACGCGCCTGGCGAAAGATCTCCGAAGGGATCAGCTCGGGGTCGTCCGGCACGATGCCGCCGGTATCGATGAGGCGCGCGGTATGGCCGGCCCATTCCACGTCGCCATAGATGCGGTCGCGGGTGATGCCGGGTTCGTCGCCGACGATGGAACGGCGGCTGCCGGTGAGGCGATTGAAGAGCGTGGACTTGCCGACATTGGGTCGCCCGCAGATGGCGAAAACCGGCAGATCGCTGATTTTGACGCGCGATTGATTGGCGAAGATGGCGCGTGCCGGGCTGGACGCGAGGTGCTGATCGATTCTTTGGTCCAAATTGAGCTGCGCCCGGTTGGCGGTGGCATCAAGGTCGGCAGCGGAGGGTTCGATGCGGCGAGCCGCGGCCCGCGCCTTCTGGCGCTGATTGGGTGTGAGGGCTGCCTTTCCGGCCTGCTTTGCCTTGGTCTCGGCGTCGACCGCCTTGCGGGAGCGCGAGCCCAGCTCGGAGGCGCGCTGGCGCTTCGCCTTCAGGCGCGCGTCGTTGGCGTCGCGGCGGTTCTTATTGCGCGCAGAGCGTTCACGCGTGGCCTGCTGTTTCTGAGACTTTTTCGATGGCAAGGAGGCGGCTTCTTTCCTGGTGCGCGAGGCCGAGGGGCGATGACCAGCGCACTGTCTATTATAGGGAGAGCGATCCTCCCGCCACCCGCAGTGTCTTCCACGAATCAACTCGCGCCCAGTCTTCCGAAGGTCTACGACTTCTTCGCGCCCGGGGGCGTGCTGGCCCGCTCCAGCCTGCAGTACGAGTTTCGACGCGGGCAACTGGAGATGGCGCAGGCGGTGGAGCGGGCGCTGACCCAGCACCATCACCTGATCGTCGAGGCGGGAACGGGCACAGGCAAGACGCTGGCCTACCTGCTGCCGGCGCTGCGCACCGGCCAGCGGGTCATCATCTCGACCGGCACCAAGAACCTGCAGGAGCAGCTCTTCTTCAAGGATGTGCCATTTCTGGAGTCGCTGCTGGGGCCGCTGCGCGTGTGCTACATGAAGGGGCGTGCGAATTATCTGTGCCGGCACAAGCTGTATGCGCTGCGCGATCAGCCAATTCTGAGCGGCCTTGAAGAGATCGACCAGTTCCACAAGATCGCGGAATGGGAGAAGACGACGGAGACGGGCGACCGCATCGAAATCGAGGGGCTGCCGGAGTCGAGCGCGTTGTGGCAGAAGCTGGATGCGCGGACGGAGCACTGCCTGGGGCAAAGCTGTCCGGACTGGGAGCGCTGCTTCATCACGGAGATGCGGCGCAAGGCGCTGGAGAGCGACATCGTGATTGTGAATCACCACCTGTTTTTTGCGGATCTCGGGATCAAACTGCAGGCGCGGACGGCGCCCGATGCGGGGATTCTGCCGGAGGCCGCGGTGGTGATCTTCGACGAAGCGCACGAGCTCGAGGACGTGGCGTCGAATTACTTCGGCGTGAGCCTGAGCAATATTCGTTTTGAGGAGCTGGTGCGCGATCTGGAGACGATGCTGCGGACCAAGATCACGATCGCAACCAGCGTGCTGAGCGCGGGGCAGACGGTGCGGGAGCGGGCGCGGATGTTCTTCGGCGCATTGCCGCAGGATTTCGAGGGCCGTGCCGTATTTTCGCAGCGCGAAGAGTTTCTGGAGAGCTTTGGGGATATCTACCTGGGGCTGATGAA
>DASQRJ010000314.1:0-3200 GCA_035642955.1 Acidobacteriaceae bacterium | reverse complement strand
CGCAGACTCTGGGTTTCATCGACCGGATTTGGCATTCCTTCGTGCCGACCGTAGCCATCCAACGGAGGTTCGTGGATGGCGCCTTCGACGAGCTTTACCGCGCTGACGATCGAGTGGGCGCGATGTTTGGCGTATTCGTGTTTGCCGCTATTCTGATCGGATGTCTTGGCCTATACGGCCTGGCGGTATTCACTGCCGAGCGGCGAACCAAGGAGATCGGTATCCGCAAGGTCTCTGGTGCGCGCTGTGGAGATATCGTGAGGCTGATGCTGTGGCGAATCTCGCTGCCGGTGCTCGTCGCCAATCTCATCGCGTGGCCGGTCGCATACGCCTACTTGCGGCATTGGCTTAACGGTTACGCCTACCGGATAGGCCTCAGCCCGCTCTACTTTGTGGCCGCGACTGCCGTGGCGCTGCTGATCGCCTGGGCAACGGTATACGGGAACACATTACGCCTAGCGCGTACCAGGCCGATCCATGCGCTTCGCTACGAATAGGTAATCCGAGGACATCTCTCTGCGCAATGAAGCGGCTTGCGGCAACCGGTCGAGTGTAGGCCGAGGCAATATTGCTAAAGTCGGCCGCACGACCCCCTTTGCCATGCTCACAGTGGCTTCAGCGGGAGATTGAAACAGCACGAAGTATGGGCGATCGTCTCCACGATGCATGCGAGCACTACAACCGCGAAGAGTCCGACCAGCGCCAGGGTCGCTGCACGGCTCGCACGGCGCGGCTGAGAAGCTTGCAGACATGCCAGGCGATGGCTGAACAGTGTTGCCGCCCCCGCGCTTAGTAGCCGCGATTCCCCGGGATCGGCCAGCTTCGCCAGTGCGGTGAGGAGATCCGGGCCGCGTGAGCTCTCTATCACGGCCTCGTCGCAGGACAACTCCCTGAACAGCGCGAGACGTGAGCCAGCGAGCCACACGAGGGGGTGAAACCACAGTCCGCAAAGTGCGATCTCGTGGATGAGAGCAACAAGATTGTCGCGCCGCCTCGCGTGAGTCACTTCATGGATGAGGACCGCATCGAGCTGCCTCTCGGTCAGCAGGCGATCGATACCGGCCGGCAACGTGATCCGCGGCCGCAGTAATCCCTCGACGAATGGCCCCTGTCCGGCCGCTGACAGGGTGACCGGAACGTCGCGTGTGAGCACACGTCGGCTGAACGGCATGGCGTTGCGACCACCTGTCGTACGTTGGCCCCGCGGCAGGCGCAATAGCAGCCGCGCCGCCATGTAGACCGCACCGCACGCCCACACGCCAAGAAGCACGGCGCCAGCGGAAAGATTGCGGGAGACTTCGAAACCGACCGTGTCGAGGCCCCCGAGCTGAGTTGCCCATGCGAGGCGCGATGAGCCGAATCCATTGAAGAAGCCAGCGAAAGGCACCATGAAGTTGACCGACGTCACCACCCAGATCCAGTACTTCGCGGTTTCGCCGCCTTTCCAGAGCGAAGTCAACACCCAGGCCGCGAGGCACACGACGGATGCATAAAGGAGATGCACCTCCAGGTAGTACAGCGCTGGTGCTATGTGCTCACGCATCGAGCCTAGCCCCGGCCTCGTCGCTTGTCGTCCTTCGAAGGCTGCGCCTGCTCAAGAGCCTTCAGGTCCTCGAGCGTGATCCTGCCCGTCTCCAGCAGGTTCGAGACCAGAAGCCTGGGCGAGCCGCCGAAGAGCTCCAGAAGGTCACGGACCAAGCCGCTGCGGAACTCGCGCTTGTCAATCGCGGGCTCGAACAGCTGCGCATTTCCGATCTTCTTCACCTTCCGCAGAGCACCCTTCTGCTCGAGCCTGTAGACCAGCGTCTGTACCGTCGTGTACGCGACGCGTTCTGCCCGAGGCAGGCTCTCGAGAATCTCGCGCACCGAGCAGGTCCCCAGCTTCCAGAACTGCTCGAGGATCCTGGTCTCGGCTTTCGACAGGCGCATGCGGCTCATACTTGCCATAGGCGAACAAATTCTACGCCTGAGGGACGCTCGACACAGCCCATTCAGAGCGTCCTGGCCACGCGAAACCCCATGTATGCGTCGCGAAAGTCGATTGGATTTCTTTCGCGCGTGGCCGAGCGCAACGCCCACGGCTGGAAAAGCCACGAGCCTCCTCGATCTACGCGCATGCACTGGTGGGTCCCCTTGGGGCGCGGATCGCTCACGCCGATGTCATTGGCCCCGCCGTCTGTCGGCACGCCGGAGTAGCTGCCAGCGTAACAATCCGCGGTCCATTGCCAGACATTCCCTACCATGTCGTAGAGACCGAACGGATTCGCAGACTTCAATCCCACCGGGTGAGTACGCCCTCCCGAGTTGTCCCTATACCAGGCATGGCCAGACGCGGCAGCGTCATCGTCACCCCACCAGAATCTCGTCCTCGTACCGGCGCGCGCGGCATATTCCCACTCCGATTCGTTGGGCAGGCGATATGGGCCGTCGCCTGAAGCGGAGGACCTCTGCCTCACCTTGCCGTTCAACCAGGCAATATATGCCTTCGCATCCTGCCAGCTGACACACACCACAGGATCGTGATCGGTCTGGTTGAACCCGGGATTATGCCAACTGAGTTCCGGGCGCTTGCGCCACGTATAGCTATCATGAGCGCACCCATCGCCGGCAGAGTGTCCCGTCTCGCTAACGAAGGCCGCATACTCGGTACGGGTGACGTCGTATTTACCAATCGCGAACGACGGCACCGAAACCTCGTGCTGCGGAGCCTCATCGGCAACCGATCCAGAAGTGGTGCCATGACCGGCCGCCCAGGATTTCTCGGCCGCGGAGGAACCCATGATGAAATGTCCAGCTGGGACGACGACCATCTCGGGGCAATGGTCGCAGTCGCGAAATACGTTGCCGGGACCTCCTCCTGAAGTGGACGCTGCGCGTCGTTGCGTCGCCGTAGCATTTGCCTGATCATAAACTTCGCGGACCGCCTCGATTACCGTCGCCGGCTGGTCGAACTGGATGTATTCCGAGCTGTCCCGCACGAGTACCTGTTTGGAATCGGAGGACAACGTGAGCCAGCGCGCCTGGGCCAGCGTATTTTCCTTCTCATATTCCAGGTGCTGCGGCGTGTCCGGCGGCTTCGCATTCAAATGGCCGACACCGTGATTGCCGCTGGTGAGCACACGAATGGGCCGGGAGCCGAATGAGCGCCGATGCTGCTGCAGCCACAGCTCGTCCGCCGGCATTTCCTTCATCTCCGAGAT
>DASQRJ010000313.1:0-2746 GCA_035642955.1 Acidobacteriaceae bacterium | reverse complement strand
CCCTCATCGTTGCCAGCGACCATGACCGCCAGCGGCGCGCCGCCTGAGAACGGCGTAGACCGGTTCCGCTGGCGCAGCCATGCTGATGTTTTCCCGACCGCCTCCAGAGCCGTTCCAACCTCCGCCAGGGCATTCGCGGTGCGGGTCTGGCGTGTTGTCAGCCGAAAGCGCGGTCTCTTCCCGGATGCAGGCAGTTTCCCAGGATAGCCGATCAGGTTGAGCGCATCAGCGTCGGGGATGCCCAGACGGTCAATCAGCCGCCAGAACGCGGCCGAGGACATTGTAGAGTCAGGCAGCCGCCATCGCCTTCGTGACTCTGATGGGCAACCGCAGCACCTTGCACAGGGCACCCAGGTTGGCGTCACGCGGCCGGCAGTGATCGGTCTCCCAGAAGTAGATGCTCGACGCGCTCACACCGATCTGTTCCGCAACTTCCGCAACCGACAGCCCGCGCCGGATACGCGCTTCACGCAGGTGGCGTGCGAAGTTGATTTTGCGAGGCAATGCAATCTCCGTCGATGTGTCTAAAATGGCGGCACCGTTTACATCTCTGATCACGCAGTGGCAAGTCACCTTATTTCAAGTGCCGACGTTTGGTCGTCCATCGACACAGGACATGTCTGGCAACATCTCTGGCACCATATGCCGATCACCGAACAAGGTTCGGAAACAAGCCGATAAGGCCAATCAGAATCAGATATATTGCGATGACGTAATTGAGAATCCGCGGCATCAACAGGATTAGAATTCCGGCGATCAGTGCGACGAGCGGCTGGACGGCCGCAATATGGATGGTCATCAGGCACACCCCACAACGTTAACGATGACCGATTAGCCCATGGGCACGGAGCTGTGTCCATACAGTCCTTTGTGGCTATATCGGGTGGCTTCGCAGACCTCGCCGGCTACTTGGCGCCGCTGATCGACGGCCTAATCGAGGAGGTGTCACAGCGCCCGCTCGCCAATGGCGATCCGTCACCAGTCTACGTGAGCAACGCGGAAACGTTCGATCCGAGAATGAACCCCATCGACTACGAACGCTATTGTGCCTGTCAGTTGCAGAAGGCCACGTGGCAAACTCGGGTAACGGTTGCTACTGGAGACCAGGGCGCTGACATAATAGCGAAGCCCAACAATCGAATGCTGGTAGTGCAATGCAAACTCTATGGGTCGCCGGTAGGCAACGATGCGGTTCAACAAGTCTTTGCGGCGCGGCAATTCCAACATGCGGACATCGCAGCCGTGATATCAAACCAGCCTTTCACGAAGTCCGCTCGCCAGCTTGCCGACGTAAACGGTGCATTGCTAATGCACCATGATGAGCTGCCGGCATTCGCCGGTCCACAGGGAAATAGAAATGCAGCGTGAGTTGCTCTTATACCAACCCTCAGTGAGCGTGACTCGCGGGGTCTTCCCCGACGCGGGCGAGGTCTGATTCAAGGTTGCCGAATTGGGGGAACGCCATGCCAATCGCACTACGGTCGGATTACGATGCGGCGCGCGTGCGACTAATGGCGCGCGAGAGTCAGGACGCCAGTCAGGTTCGCCGCCTGTTGGCACTCGCAGCGATCTATGACGAGGCGACGCGCGCTGAGGCAGCCGACACCGGCGGGGTCACACGGCAGATCATCCGCGACTGGGTGCTGCGGTTCAATGCGCACGGTCCGCAGGGATTGGTGGATCGCAAGGCTCCAGGGCAACCGCCTCGGCTCAACCAGCGGCACCGGGCCGCGCTGGCGGCAGCGATCGACAGCGGTCCAATCCCAGCGGCTCATGGTGTGGTCCGCTGGCGCATCATCGATCTTTGCCAATGGCTGTGGGACGAATTTCAGGTCGCTGTCTCCGAGCAGACGCTCGGCCGGGTGTTGCGTACGATGGGCTATCGCAAGCTGTCAGCACGTCCGCGCCATCACTCTCAGGCTGCCGGCGCCATTGAGATATTTAAAAAAAGTTCCCCTCGCTGTTGGCAAGCATCGCCCGCAAGCAGCACGTCGATATCGCCGACATCGAGGTTTGGTTCGGTGACGAGGCCCGCATCGGGCAGAAGAACAAGATCACCCGTCGCTGGGCCAGGCGCGGCAGCCGGCCTTCGGCTCCCTCAGATCAACGCACCGCTTCCACCTACATCTTCGGCGCCATCTGTCCCGCGCAAGGCAAGGCGGTCGGTTTGGTCCTGCCCTGGTGCAACACCGACGCGATGAACCGTCAGCTCGCTGCCATCTCCGCCAAAGTCGCACCAGGTCGTCACGCCGCGCTGCTGCTCGATCAGGCCGGATGGCACATGACGCCGCAACTCGTCATGCCAGCCAACATCAGCATCATCCCCTTGCCGGCCAAATGCCCCGAGCTCAACCCGCAGGAAAACGTTTGGGAGTTCATGCGCGACAACTGGCTCTCCAACCGGATATTTACCTGCTACGATAACCTCGTCGATCACTGCTGCGATGCCTGGAACAAGCTCGTCCAGCAGCCCTGGACCGTCATGTCCATCGGACTGCGCGGTTGGGCTCACAGGTTCTGATCAGTGAGTCCTGGTATAAGTCGCGATCCTTGGCACGTATTCTGTGGGCGGCAATAGCGCCTTGCGAGCTTCTATTGTGGAGATGCCCACAAATGGATGGCATTGGAATATCCAAGCTAACAACAGCATGGTTCACTTTAGTTCTCGCTTGGCGTTGTTTGGCGAACAGCCCACGCTTGCCCTCTACACGGCTGGCGTGAGCGGCGGTTCCGGCAGCATTCAGTT
>DASQRJ010000312.1:0-3875 GCA_035642955.1 Acidobacteriaceae bacterium | reverse complement strand
GCAAACGCGCGCTCTCGCTCGCGCTTGCTGATGCATCCATTCACGGCGTCACCAGCGCGCAGGACTACTCCGAGTGGGACGACTTCCTGGCGATGGAACAGCTCGAACAGGAAGATCATCTGCCCGTCCGCATCTCTGAATGGCTCACCTTCAATGATTCGATCGAGACGCTGAAGGAGCATCGCGCGCATCATCCCGCCGACGACCGCATGTTGCACACCGGGATGCTGAAGGGCTTCATGGATGGCTCGCTCGGCTCTCGCACCGCCGCGCTCAACGCACCCTATAGCGACGATCCCGGCAACAGCGGCATCCCGCGGTATGACCAGGCGAAGCTTGATGCGATGACCAAGGAGCGCGCGGCGGCGCAGTTCCAGATGGGATTTCACGCCATCGGCGACCGCGCCGTAGAGATGGCGCTCGATGCCTTCAACACGGTTCCGAATCGCAAGTGCTTCGACCGAATCACTGGCGCAGATTCCCTCCCCGAAGCGTCAACTTCGGCCGTCGAAACAAGCCCCTGCATCCCGCGCCCACGCATCGAGCACTCGCAGGTTCTCGACGCGCCGGATTTCGCACGTTACAAGCAGCTCGGTGTCATCGCCTCCATGCAACCCAGCCATCTGCTGACCGACATGGCGTGGGCGGAGCAGCGCCTGGGGCACGACCGCGCACGCTACTCCTACGCGTGGAAGAGCTTCCTCGATCACGGCGTGCCGCTCGCCTTCGGCACCGACTATCCGGTCGAGCCCATTACACCCTTCCGGGGCATCTACGCCGCCGTCACCCGCGAGAACGAAGCGGGAACGCAGAGTTATTTTCCCGAAGAGAAGCTGACCATCGCACAGGCGCTCTATGCCTACACCCAGGGCTCAGCATACGCAGAATTTGCTGAGTCCTACAAAGGAACGCTTGCGCCCGGCATGGTAGCGGACTTCGTCGTGCTCGACCGCGATCTCACGACGATCCCGGCGCATGACATCCTCGGCACAAAGGTGCTGCGCACGGTCGTCGCCGGTCATCCCACCTACTTCGCCAATGTGGTGACGAGGTAAAATCGGAGTGGTCATAAAGGAGGTACCCGATGGCAACAGCGACCCATCTTCCGCTCGAGCAATATCTCGCGACCTCTTATCACCCCGACTGCGATTACGTCGACGGCGAGATTGAGGAGCGCAACTTGGGAGAACGGGAACACGCACGTCTGCAGACTGCTCTCATCCTGTGGTTCGGACCACGAGTGAAGGCCTGGAATCTGGAAGTTCTAGTGGAGCAGCGCGTGCGCGTCTCATCGCAGCGTGTTCGCATCCCGGATGTCTGCCTGGTGTCGCTCGACGCTCCATACGAAAAAGTCATCGCCACGCCGCCGCTGGTCGTGGTCGAAATTCTCTCCCCCGAAGATCGCGTGGTGCGCTACAACGCGCGCCTGGAAGACTACCGTCGCATGGGCGTCGCAAACATCTGGGTGGCCGACCCCATGGAGCGCCGGGGCTTCGACTGGAGCGCCGGATGGCAGGAGCGCACACGCTTCACGGTCTCCAACTCGCCGGTCCATCTCGACCTTGCCGAAGTCTTCGCCTCCCTGCCGCAATAACTCGAGCGCTTCAGCACAAAGCAGGGTAGGCGCAATGTGGAGCGCGCATCTCGTCAGGCTTTTTCTCAAGAAAAAGCCTACATAGCAGCTCCCGGTCACTCCACAATAACCCTGCTTTTGCTTTAGGAGCACGTCATCGCGAAGCACACCCGCAGCGCCTCCTTGCTGCTGATCCTCACCGCGGCCATCTGGGGCTCGACCTTCGTGCTGGTCAAGGATGCGCTGCGCGACGTCTCGCCGCTGCTCTTCAATCTGCTGCGCATGATCATCGCCACGGTGGTGCTGGCGGCCATCTATCATCGCGATCTGCGCCGGCTCAAGCGCGGCTATCTTGCCGGTGGCGCCATCGTCGGACTCTGTCTCGCGGCCGGCTACAGCTTTCAGACCGCGGGGCTCGCCCGCACCACACCGGCCAAGTCGGCGTTCATCACCGGCCTGATTGTGGTGATCGTGCCGCTGCTCTGCGCCATTCCGTTGCTGCGTCCCAACACCATGCGAAGACCGACCGTGTCCGCCTATGGCGGAGCGCTGCTGGCCTTCGGCGGCATTTTGTTGCTGACGACGCCGGCCCACACGCCGTGGATGTCACTGCTGGTCAGCATCAACACCGGCGACCTGCTCACGCTGCTCTGCGCGCTCGGTTTCGCGCTGCATGTGGTGGCGCTCGCGCATATCTCGCCGCGTCTGCCGCTGGGCGCGCTGGCGGTGCTGCAGTTGGCCTTCTGCACGCTGATCATGGGCATCGTTCTTCCCGTCTTCGAAGCTCCGCGGCTCCATCTGTCACCGCGACTGGTTGCGGCCCTGCTCATCACCGGCGTGCTGGCCACCGCCGTCGCCTTCACCGTGCAATCCTGGGCCCAGCAACGCCTCTCTGCCACGCAAACGGCATTGATTCTCGCGCTCGAACCGGTCTTCGCCTTCCTGACCTCCTATCTTTTTTATGGCGAGCGGCTTTCCACCCGCGCTTCGCTCGGTGCGCTGCTGATTCTGTGCGGCATCGGGCTCGCCGAGTTACTCCCGCTCGGAGCGCACGCTACGGCGCATGAAGCCCCGGTTGCCTGAGAGGAGAGATGTGTTGCCTCTCTCCCGGAAAAACCGTTTGCCATTCCAGACGTCTAAAAAAGGGCGCCTAAAAAGCATCGATCTCGGGATAGAGCAGCGGCGGCAAAGCATCTATACTGAATTGTCAAGTCAATTCCACACATCCCCGGCGTATGCGCCGCACCGACGCGACAGCTATCGCGAAACTCATGAGGTTAGACCTGCATATGAACTCTCTTCTTAGACGGATCAAGCTCAACCGTCTGGCTCCAACGTTTGTCGTACTGTCAACGCTCTCCGCCGGCATCCTCATCGGCTCGGTAGCCGTCCACGGCGTGAAGGGCAGCGAGAACCAGGTCAACAGCTCGGACGCAACACCGCTGAAGATTCCCAGTGCTGTCCAACTGGGCACGCAGTTTACGAAGATCGCCAAGGACGTAGGCCCTGCGGTGGTGAATATCTACACCGAGACCCTTCCCCACGAGCGCCACGCCCGCACCCGCCACGGGTTGCCCGGCCAGCCCGCGCCGCCCAATCAGCAATCACCCGACGATCAGGGCGGGGGCGACGATGATCAGCAGCAGGGGCCGGACAACAACTTCCAGGACTTCTTCAATCGCTTCTTCGGCGGCCCCGGTGGGCAGGGCGGAGATGACGGTGGCGGCCTGGATGGCGGCGGTGTCCGGGAATCGCTCGGCTCCGGCTTCATCGTCGATCCCCGCGGCTATATCGTCACCAACAACCACGTCGTCGACAAGGCCGACAAAATCTATGTCAAGCTCTCTACAGATCCGGACAATCCGACCGATCACGGCCGTCCCGCAAAGGTAGTCGGTGTCGATCCTGACACCGACATCGCGGTCATCAAAATCGATACGTCCGGTTCCCTGCCCACGGTGAAGATGGGCAACTCCGACAGCACCGAGGTCGGCGAGTGGGTGGTCGCCATCGGTGAGCCGTTCGAACTTGCGAAGACGGTCACTGCCGGTATCATCTCGGCTAAAAACCGCACGGTCGACCCGGGCGTGAAGGGTCAGTTCCAGCACTTCATTCAGACGGATGCCGCCATCAATCCCGGAAACTCGGGCGGTCCGCTGATCAACATGGACGGGCAGGTCATCGGTGTCAACACTGCGATCTACACGCAGTCGGCCGGCTACCAGGGCATCGGCTTCGCCATGCCGTCGAACACCGTCATCCCGGTCTACAACGATCTCATCGGTCCCGAGCACAAGGTCGT
>DASQRJ010000311.1:0-5101 GCA_035642955.1 Acidobacteriaceae bacterium | reverse complement strand
GAATGACACCGTCCACCAGCTCGATCAGGTCATGACGGATCTGGAAAAGGTAGTCGCGAACGCCAGCGACGCGCAGCTCGCCGCATGGGCGCCCACCATCGCCAACATCGCGACCCACAACGCCTATCACATCGGAGAGATCGTGATGGTACGCAAAGAGCAGGGAGTGTGGGATGCCAGCAAAGGCGTGAAATAAGAGCTGCTGACTCGGCGCCGGGTGCCCCATCCTACGCAAAGCGTAGGGTGGGAATTACGAGCTAGACACGGCATCCATCATTTGCTGAACATCAACGAGCGTGGCCCAGCTCCATCGCCCGCGCCGCGCGAAAGACCGTGCCCTCGCCGAAGTGCGGACCAAGCACCTGCGCGCCGATCGGCAGCCCTTCGCCGGAGACGCCGCACGGTACCGACACGCCGCAGATCCCGGCCAGGCTTGCCGTCACCGTGTAGATGTCCGCGAGATACATCGACACCGGATCGTCCGTCTTCTCGCCGATACGGAAAGCCGGCGTCGGCGCCGTCGGCGTCACGATCACATCCACCTTCGCGAACGCCCGCAGAAAATCCTCCGCCAGCACGCGCCGCACCTGCTGCGCCTTGCGGTAGTACGCGTCGTAGTAGCCCGCACTCAGGACGTAGGTGCCCAGCAGGATGCGCCGCTTCACCTCGCGCCCAAAGCCGCCCTCGCGCGTCTCGCGATACATCTCGGAGAGCGTTTTCGCCTGCGGTGCGCGGTATCCGTAACGGACACCGTCGAAGCGCTCCAGGTTCGCACTCGCCTCCGCCGTCGCCAGCACATAGTACGTGGGCACCGCATAGCGCGTATGTGGCAACGAAATCGGCGTGATGACGCAGCCCTGCGCGCGCAGCGATTCAATGGCCTTCTCGACCGTGAGCCGCACCTCCGGGTCCAGTCCCTCGGCGAAATATTCGGCCGGTACACCCACGCGCAGACCCTCCACCGGCTTGCTGCACTCGGCCACATAATCCGGCACCGGCCGCTCGGACGAGGTCGCATCCAGCGGATCGTGTCCAGCGATCACACCCAGCACCGTCGCTGCGTCTTCCACAGTGCGGGCAAAGGGACCAATCCGATCCAGCGAGGACGCAAATGCAATCAATCCATAACGCGAGACGCGTCCATAGGTCGGCAGCACGCCCACCACGCCGCAGAAGGATGCGGGCTGCCGGATCGACCCGCCGGTATCGGTCCCCAGCGTCGCCGCGGCCATCTCCGCCGCCACCGCCGCAGCGGAGCCGCCGCTCGACCCGCCCGGCACGCGATCGAGCGCTGCCGGATTCCGCACCACGCCATACGCGGAGTTCTCATTCGACGAGCCCATCGCAAACTCATCGCAGTTCAGCTTGCCCAGCATCACCGCGCCCGCCGCTTTCAGCCGGCGCACCGCCGTCGCGGTATAAGGCGGCGTGTAGCCCTCAAGAATCCGCGAGCCCGCCGTCGCTGCCATGCCTTCCATCGCGATCACGTCCTTGATGCCCACCGGCACACCGGCCAGCGGCCCCAGGGGATCGCCGCGCCGCGCCGCCGCATCCAGGTCTTCGGCAGTACGCTGCGCGCTCTCCGTAGAAACGGAGAGGTACGCGTTGATCTCCGGATTGCGCTCCGCAATGCGCTCCAGATAGCCGCTCACCAGCTCCGCGGCCTTTATCTTGCCGGAGATGACATGCTGCCCCAACTCACGAAGCGTCATCGCGGGCGCGGTCACACCGCTTGTCTCTGTGCTCATCGCCCAATCACCTGAGGCACTTTGAAGAAGGCTCCATCGGTCTCCGGCGCCGCCTGCATCACCGGCGCACGCTCCAGGCATGGCACCGGAGTGTCCTCCCGCAGCGGCGTTTCCGCATCCGCAGAGGCCGCGTCCGGAATGATTTCCGTGACCTGCGCCATCGGCGCAACATCGGCTACATCCAGTTCATTCAACTGCGCGATGTACCCCAGGATGGCGTTCAGGTCGCGCCCCATCGCCGGAAGCTCCTCCGGCGTGAGCTCAAGATTCGCAAGCGCCGCAACCTGCAGCACCTGCGCGTCCGAAACGGTCTGGAGGGATCTTTCGTTCGCTCGCTCGCTCATAATATTCTGTGCGCACGCAACATGAGGCCCGGCAGGGCCTCATCGTTTCGCATCTGCTTTCGAGTATAGAGCGTAATCCGGGCAGAGAGCTTTTAGACAATCGCGCTTGGCTGCGGCGGCCTTGCCTTGCTGCGTATCACGCATACCTGTGCGGTACGCAACATCAGCGCCACGTCGCTGTGGAAGGTGGAGCGTTCCGCGTATGCGAAGTCGAGGTTCGTCTTGTATGGCGTCAGCTTGTACTTGCAGAACGCCTCGATCTGTTCTTCCGGAATCTGCCGCAGCATCTCTTCTTCGCAGCGGAAGACTAGCGTAGCCGCACCCGTAATTCCGGGCCGGAACGGCATGGACTGCGCCTGGCGATGCTGATGATCGGGAAGCTTGGGCCGCGGTCCCACCAGGCTCATGTCCCCAAAGAGCACATTCACCAGTTGCGGCAACTCGTCCAGCTTGTAACGGCGAAGCAGGCGCCCCACCTGGGTGACCCGGCGGTCGCCATGGCGCGTGACAGAAAGGCCCTTCGGCTGAGGCTGCGCTTCCATGGTACGGAATTTGTAGATGGTGAACAGTTGCCCCAGGCGCCCTACCCGCTGCTGGCGGAAGATGATTGGACCGGACGAACTGAGCCGCACTGCGATCGCCAGGATCGCCAAAAGAGGCGCGAACAGGAGCAAACCGCAAAACGCCAGGACGAAATCCATAGCCCGGCGTAGCGAGCAGAGGGACCACTCGCTGCCCTTCGGAACGACTCCCATTTCGACTTCAACTTCTTCATATGCAACTGCTGAGGCCCCGCCTCCACGCAGCCGTTCCTCGTGAAGCGGGCCGGCGCTCTTCCGTGAATAGTCGTTCCACAAAGGCTGGATGGAGAGGCTACGTGAGGTTTCAAATGAACTCATTCAGTATCCTTGGATACACTTTTTGCCCGTCTGTTCGGCGTACGGCGGGGATTTTTCTCCCCACTCTGACGCGTTAAGGTCGAGCTGCATCGTGTTAGTTCAGATGCAGCGGGGGAATCGAACATCGGGTTACCCAAGTTCTGATACTGCAATTGAGTGTGTCGCGCTACCCGCGTCGAGGAAACTCTTTTCCCGTTCACAGCCAAGCCCTATCTCATACGAAGATAAGGCACCTACTCATGAAATTACCGCAAAGTGTCGCTAAGCACCGCTCTGAAATCGATTGGACAACACAGCCTGAATCGGAACCTTCCACGGAATGAGTTTACTCTTGCGTACTGAATTGATTGCCTTCTTTACTACGTGGTTAAAAAGGCATCTGTGACCGCTAGCTCAATACTTTTCATATATTTACGCTTAGACAACAATAGACGATACACCAAAAATCTGAGTTTCAACCCGAACCTTCCACAATGTGAACAAGCTGAGGTAACAGCCACTCCTGCAAATACTTGCGCGACCCGGGGCGGATACCCCTCCGGCCCGATTCGTCCCAATTCGCCCAGTCGGCCTCCAGCCAGGCGGTCAGGCCAGCCACATCCCCGAAGTCGACCCGGATGTAGCTGCCGGGCCTCGCGTCTTGTTCCCGAATCTGCTCGTCCATGATATCGCTGATGTGGCTCTGCTTCGGCCCAATGTACAGCACCGGGCTGCCCACCGCGAGGATGTTGTACAGCTTCGACGGATGGATCGTCCCCACCATTGCACTTCCCAGCACCACGGCCTGTAGATCCGCGGCGGAAAGCGACCCGGCAAGCGACTCTATCGGCTCATAGGGGAGAAACTTGATGTTGGCCAGCCCCTGCGCCTCGGCGGCCCCGCGCAAGCGGCGAAACTCGCTCCCGCCCCCGATGAAAACAAAGTAGAAGCGCGGGTCTGCTCCTAACCGGACCGCCGTCTCCAGCAGCGTATCCAATGGGTGCACCGGACTGTGGTTGCCGGAATACATCACCACATACTTCCCCATCAGCCCGTGCCGCTCCCGAAAGGCCGCCCGTCCTTCCGGATCCCAAAAGGCATATCGATCCATGGACCATGGCGGCACCACCCGGACCCGTTTCTCTGCCACCCCTTTGGACAGCACGCGCTCCCGCATGTACCGGTCCAGGACGACGACAGCATCCGCCGCGTGCAGTGTAAAACGCGAGATCCGCTCCAGCAGCCACGCGACGACGCCCGGCCCCAGCCATCCCGCCGCCAGCGCCTCGTCCGGATTCATGTCCATGACCCAGTAGACAAATCGCTCGCCGCTCAACCGGCAGCGGAGGGCCGCCAGCGCCGCCACCAGCGGAGGCGAGGTCAGGGCCACCACACAATCGACTCGCCTCGTCCGCACGACGCGCAAGGCGGCGCGCAGCAGGAAGCTGCCAAAATCCAGCGCGCGCCGCCATTTCGCATCCTTTCCGAAGCCGGTGCCGCCCACGCGCTCGATCTCGATATCGCGGTATCGCTCGCGTTTTGCAAACCGCCGCGCCGGATCATCGTAGGCACGCTGCGCTGCCAGCACCCGTACCTCGTGCCCGCGCTCGGCCAACGCCTCCGCCAGGCCGGTCAGGTACTGCGCCGTCGCCACCACGTCGGGATAAAAAGTCTGATTCAGGAGCAGGATTCGCATGAGCAAATGACAGGCTGCCAGCGCAACTCAGCCGTGGGGGGCTGCGCTCCGGGTTCGGTCCAGAGCCTCGCGATAGACCGCCAACGTCCCCGCGGCAGCCGACTCCCAAGTGTATCGTCCCGCCTGTGAATGCCCGGCAGCGACCTTCGCGCCGAGCAGCGCGCGATCGCCCAGCAGTCGCTCCAGCTCCTGCTCCAGCGACCCATCCACTGCCGGATCGAAGTAGTAGGCGGCATCGCCGCACATCTCCGGCAACGACGAAGTGCGGCTCACCAGTACCGGGCACCCTGCGCTCATCGCCTCCAGCGGCGGCAAACCGAACCCCTCATACAGACTTGGATAGACAAACAGCGCGGCGCCGCGATAGAGCGCGCCCAGCCGAGCCTCAACGACACGCGGCAGCAGCAGAACCCGATCCTCCAGCCCGCCCTTCCC